>DASWOO010001022.1:0-5950 GCA_036404335.1 Kofleriaceae bacterium | reverse complement strand
GAACTGCGCCGCGTCGAACCCGGTCTCGATCCCGCCGATGCCGCTGATCGGCACGCCGGGGTTGGCGCGCGCGACCTCCATGACCTGGCGCAGCGCGATCGGCCGCACCGCCTGGCCGGAGTAGCCGCCCGGCACGCTGTGGCCCTCGACGGTCGGCATCGGCCGCAGGGTCTTGAGGTCGATGCCGCACACCGACAGGATCGTGTTGATCATCGCGATGCCGTCGGCGCCGCCGCGCAGCGCCGCGCCGGCCGGGACCGTCGGGTTGCCGACGTTGGGCGTCATCTTGGCCCACACGGGGATCCGGGCGACCTGCTTGACCCAGCCGCAGACCTCCTCGACGATGTCGGGGTTCTCGCCCATCGCCATGCCCATCTTGCGCTCGGGCAGGCCGTGCGGACAGCTGAGGTTGAGCTCGAAGCCGTCGACGCCGGTCTCCTGGACCTCGCGGACGATCTGCTGCCAGGTCGCCTGGTTGTACTCCTCCATGATCGAGGCAATCAGGATCTTGCTCGGATACTGCTTCTTGAGCTGCCGCAGATCATCGAGCCAGTCGGCGTACGGCCGGTCGCTGATCAGCTCGATGTTCTGGAAGCCGATGACCTCGTCGCCCTCGCGGCCGCGCAGCTTGGCGTAGCGCGGCGCGGTGTTGATCACCTTGGAGGCGTCGAGCGAGAACGTCTTGGCGACCATCCCGCCCCAGCCGAGGTCGAACGACCTGGCGATGACCTTGCCGTTGGTGCCGGGCGGGCCCGAGCCCAGCACGAACGGGTTCTCGAACTTCATGCCATTGACGATGATGCTCAGATCGGTCACTTCGCCTCCCGGGGGGATTCGCCGAAAAAACCTGGAAATATCTACGCTATCGCAGGCTCGCCGAGCCGTACAAGCGCCAGCGAGCGGTGATCCACCCGCAATCGGCGGCAGGTGCGCGCGCGGTTGCCCTGACCGGGCGCGTCGCGGGTCTATGGGTCGACGATGACGACCATGAAGACCTGGACGCGGATCGCGGCGCTCGCCGGCGGCTTGATCACCGGCGGCGCGGCCGCTTGCTCCGGCGGATCGCACGGCGCGCCGCCGGTCGACGCCGGCGGCGAGGCGTGCAACGGCATCGACGATAACGGCGACGGCCGGATCGACGAGGGCTGCGCGTGCGCGCCGTTCTCGGTCGAGGTGCCGTTCCGCGTCATGTCCGCGGTGTCGCTCGGCAACAGCTGGGCGCTGACGACGACCACCGACCTCCAGCCGTCTCCCGGCGACCGCGTGCCGGCCGGCTACGCCCGGATCGACGGCCGCGGCACGGTCCTGGATCACGAGGACCTGCTCGACGGCCTGGTCGGCCCGTCGCCGCAGCCGTTCGCGTGGGATGGCCACGCGCTGACCTACGTGTGGACCAGCGACACGGACAGCCACCTCGCGATGATCGGGCCCGACGCGACGCCGATCGCGACCGGCCCGAGCCTGGGGCTGGCGGCGCAGGTCCTGAACGGCGGCGCCGTCCTCGACGCGCTGATCCTGGCGACGCCCGCCGGGTTCGACATCGCCGCGCAGGTCGTGGGGCAGCTGTACCCGATCGGCGCGGTGGCCTCGACCGACGCGCACGGCGCGCCGCTGCCGTCGACCGTGAAGGCGCTGCCGGGCGGCGGCCCGCGGGGCACCTACCACCTCGATCTGATCGCGGGCCAGACCATGATCGTGTGGTCGGGGCACGACGTCGAGCAGGACCCGTACTGGGTCTCGCCGCTCGCGACCTTGCAGCGGAACATGATCACCCGGCCGTACGCCGTGGTCAGCTCGGGCGCGGAGATGCTGCTGTTCGGCGAGCCCGGGCTCCAGCTGCAGTGGGTCTACGACGGGACCACCGCGACGCGGGTGTCGCTCGGCGTCGACGCCGTGGGCGCCGCGTGGACCGGCGATCACTACGAGCTCGCCGCGCTCGCGCCCGACGGCGTGCTCGAGGAGGTCCGGCTGTCGCGCGACCACGCCGTGACCGCGACCACGCCGCTCTCGACCGTCGACGGCAGCGCGGTCTACAATTCGGTCGTCGCCGCCGACGCGAGCCACGCGCTGTTCGGCCGGTTCTACTCGGTGGGCGGCGCCACCCATCAGGTGTTGACCCAGGTCTGCCTGTAATCGGCCCCACCGCGCGCGCGGCGTGGTACGGCTTGGCCTACGCATGGCGACCAAAACCATTAGTCACTGGATCGATGGCAAGCTGGACGAGCGTAAGGCGGAGCGCCACGGCGAGGTGTTCAACCCCGCCACCGGCGAGGTCCAGGCGCACGTCGCGTTCGCGTCGCCGAGCGTGGTCGACGAGGTCGTCGAATCGGCGTGGCGCGCGTCGCAGACGTGGCGCTCGGTGTCGCTGGCCAAGCGCACCAAGGTCCTGTTCGCGTTCCGTCAGCTGATCGACAAGCACCAGCACGAGGTCGCCAGGCTCCTGACCCTCGAGCACGGCAAGGTCACCGGCGACGCGATCGGCGAGGTCAACCGCGGCCTCGAGGTCATCGAGTTCGCGTGCGGCATCGCCGATCTGGCCAAGGGCGAGTACTCGGAGAACGTCTCGACCGAGGTCGACTCGTACTCGATCCGCCAGCCGCTCGGCGTGGTCGCCGGCATCACGCCGTTCAACTTCCCGGCGATGGTGCCGATGTGGATGTACCCCATCGCGATCGCGTGCGGGAACACGTTCGTGCTCAAGCCGAGCGAGCGCGATCCGTCGGCGAGCAATTTTTGCGCCCAGCTCCTGGCCGACGCCGGCCTGCCGCCGGGCGTGTTCAACGTCGTGCACGGCGACAAGGTCGCCGTCGATCGCCTGCTCGAGCACCCCAAGGTCGCGGCGATCTCGTTCGTCGGCTCGACGCCGATCGCGCAGTACATCTACGAGACCGGCACCAAGCACGGCAAGCGGGTCCAGGCGCTCGGCGGCGCCAAGAACCACATGATCGTGCTGCCCGACGCCGACATGGAGCTGGCGGCGGACGCCGCGGTCTCGGCCGGCTACGGCTCGGCCGGCGAGCGCTGCATGGCGATCTCGGTCGTGGTCGCGGTCGGCAACGCCGCCGACCGGCTGATCCCGCTGATGCAGGAGCGGATCGCCGAGCTCAAGGTCGGCGACGGCCTCGACGCCGGCTCGGAGATGGGCCCGTTGATCAACAAGGCGCACCGCGACAAGGTCGCCGGTTACGTCGACCGGGGCGTCGCCGAGGGCGCGACGCTGCTGACCGACGGCCGCGGCCTCAAGGTGGCGGGCCGCGACCAGGGCTTCTTCCTCGGCCCCAGCCTGTTCGACCACGTCCAGCCGGGCATGCAGATCTACAAGGACGAGATCTTCGGCCCGGTGCTCGGCGTGTCGCGGGTCGCGACCTACGACGAGGCGATCAAGCTCGTCAACGCCAACCCGTACGCCAACGGCGTCGCGCTGTTCACCAACGACGGCGGCGCCGCGCGCAAGTTCCAGCACGAGGTCGAGGTCGGCATGGTCGGCATCAACGTGCCGATCCCCGTGCCGATGGCGTACTACTCGTTCGGCGGCTGGAAGGCGTCGCTGTTCGGCGACCACCACATCTACGGCCGCGACGGCGTGCACTTCTACACGCGGACCAAGGCGATCACGTCGCGCTGGCCCGACCCGCGCCACCGCGGCGTCGACCTCGGCTTCCCGACCAACAAGTAAGCGCTACGAGCTGGTCTCGCGCTCCTTGGCGATCGCCATGGTCTGCTTGACCGCCTCGTCGAAGTCGGCGTCGATCGCGCTGGCGAGCCGGGCCTGCTCGGCGGTGTACCGCGCCAGCTCGCTGCGGGCCTTCTCGTTCGCCTCGTCGTGGCTGATCGCGCTCGGGTGCGCGGCCGGATCGAGCACGGCGCGGTCGCCGAGCGCGATAAAATCGTCGAGCTTCTTGGCCCAGTCGGCCATGTGCATCGGCCGGCGGTGCGACGCCTGCAGCTCGGCGAACTCGAGGTAGGCCGACACGATGCGGTTGAGCGTGTCGATCTCATCGTCGCGCAGGTAGTTCTTGGCGACCGAGACGTCGACCTTGCGCGGCCGCTCGCCGGCGAACGAGGTCAGGCCCATGTTCGGCTTGGACGCATCGGCGCGCTCGGCGATCACCTCGGCGGCGGTGTGGCCGTGCGCCGCCCAGTGCATCTTGTTCTGCACCAGCGCGAAGAACCGGCCGCAATCCTCGGCGCGCGGGTCGTAGTCGATGCTGGTCGCGAAGATCGCGAGGACCTTGCGATAGAACACCTTCTCCGACGACCGGATGTCGCGGATCCGCTGCAACAGCTCGTCGAAGTAATCCGGGCCCCCCGCCACGCCCCCCGGCTGCTTGAGCCGCTGGTCGTCCATGGTGAAGCCCTTGACGATGTACTCCTCGAGCCGGGTCGTCGCCCAGCGGCGGAACTGGGTGCCGCGCGGTGACCGCACGCGGTAGCCGACCGCGACCACGACCGGCAGGCTGTAGTGCTCCAGCGTGCGCGAAACCGAGCGATTTCCTTCGGTTCGAAGTGTTCGGAACTTCCGAATGGTTGCCTCTGGCATCACCTCGCCCTCGGCGAACAGGTTGTGGATGTGCTCGTTCACCGTCGGCACCCCGACCTGGTACAGCTCGGCGAGCTGGGCCTGGGTCATCCACACTGTGCCCTCGTACAGCCGGATCTGTATGCGGGTTAACCCATCTTCGGTCTGATAAAATATCAATTCAGACTGCTCCGGACGGACCAGCGCCACGTCCTCTCCGGTGGTCGTAGGCGTCGGCTTCGTCGTGTCCCCCGTGCTCATCATTTGTTCAGTATCGCAGAAGGGTCTGACGTCTGCAGGCCCTCTAACGGCCAGCCAGAAGGGTTGAGCGTTGGTCAGCTCCGGATTATGCCGATCCCGGCGTGCGCCGGATCACCTGAACAGATCACTGAACATCCGGGCGGGTCCACTCCCGCGAGGCGGCTCGCTCACAATCCACATCTTTCAAGGAGATGGCTTATCCGGAGGCATGATTGTGTGGATATCACTCCCGCGGACCCGGCGCGCGTAATGGGCCGTAATGGACCGATCTCGGTCCGGCACTTACCGTGGCTCCAATGCATCCAGGGCGAATGGGTAGAACGCTGATCCAGCAGCTGGCCGGGGCCGGCGGCACCTCCACGGACGAGCTCGCGCCGGGCAAGCGGACGCTGACCCAGGCGATGCCCGCCGCGCCGCGGGCCGACGTCCACCAGGCCGCCGCCGCGGCGACGCACGGCCCGGGCGGCGCGCTGCCGTTCCTGTCGGTGATCCAGCGCGCGTTCGGCCGCCACGACGTCTCGCACATCGTCGCCCACATCGGCGACGCCGCCACCGCGGGCGCCCGCGCGATGGGCGCGCAGGCGTTCGCCACCGGCCACCACGTCGCGTTCGCCGGCTCGCCGAGCCTGCACACCGCCGCGCACGAGGCCGCGCACGTCGTGCAGCAGGCCGGCGGCGTGCGGGTCGACGGCGGGGTCGGCGCGGTCGGCGATGTCTACGAGCAGAACGCCGACGCCGTCGCCGACGCCGTGGTCGGAGGCCAGTCGGCCGAGCCGCTGCTCGACCGGTTCGCGCCAGCCGGCCGCGCGGCGTCGTCACCAGCGTCGGGCGGCGCGCCGGTCCAGCGCGCCGTCGTCGGCGGCCCGCGCTACGGCAACGCGTTCACCAACACCGAGGACCCGGCGTTCCAGATCTACGACACCCGGCTCGCCGCCGAGCAGCGCGCGGCCGACCAGGCCGACGCCTGGCGCGACCACGCCCCGAACGAGCTCGGCGCGCTCGCCCGGCTCACCGCGCACTACCAGGCCCGGCCCTCGGCGTACCTCGCGCCCGACGCCATCGCGGCGCTCACGCTCGACGAGTTCGACAGCCACGCCCACGAGCAGGCCGACTGGATCACCGGGACCACCGACGCCGGCCTCGCGCTGTTCTCCGACGATCAGAAGCGCG
>DASWOO010001021.1:0-3368 GCA_036404335.1 Kofleriaceae bacterium | reverse complement strand
CAGCGCCATCGCGGCGGCCGGGTCCCGGTCGCGATCGATCCGGCCGTCACCCGGGCGCTGCGCGAGGTCGCCCAGGCCAGCGACGCGACCCTGTTCATGGCGCTGGTCGCCGGGTTCCAGGCGCTGCTCTATCGCTACACGGCCCAGCGCGATCTGTGCATCGGCACGCCGATCGCCGGGCGCGGCCGCGCCGAGCTCGAGGGCCTGATCGGCGTGTTCGTCAACACGCTCGTGCTGCGCGCGCGGCTCGACGGCGAGCTGCCGTTCCGCGCGTTGCTCGCGCAGGTCCGCGGCCAGACGCTCGCGGCCTACGCCCACCAGGACGTGCCGTTCGAGCGGCTGGTCGAGGAGCTGCGGCCGGAGCGGACGATGAGCCACGCGCCGATCGTCCAGGTCATGCTCGCGCTCCAGGAGGACGCCGCGCCGGCGATCCAGCTGCCCGGGCTCGCCGTGGCGATCGACGAGCTCGACCGCGGCGCGGCCAAGTTCGACCTGACCGTGACCGTGACCGAGACCGCCGCCGGCCTGACCGGCTGGCTCGAGTACGACGCGGATCTGTTCTCCGCCGGCACCGCCTCGCGGCTGGCCGAGCACCTCGGCGTCGTGCTCGCCGGCGCGGCCGCCCGGCCCGACGCGCCGATCGGCGACCTGCCCGTGATGACCGCGGCCGAGCGCGCGCGGGTGGTCGATCAGTGGAACCGCACCGACGCGCCGTACCCGCGCGACGCGACGCTGCACCACCTGTTCGCCCGTCAGGCCGCCCGGCGCCCCGACGCGGTCGCGCTGATCTCCGACGACGGCGAGCTGTCCTACCGCGCGCTCGACGAGCGCGCCAACCAGCTCGCGCACGTCCTGATCGCGCGCGGCGTCGCGCCCGGCGCGCTGGTCGGCCTGTGCCTGCCGCGCTCGCCGGCGCTGGTGATCGGCGTGCTCGCGATCCTCAAGGCCGGCGCGGCCTACGTGCCGCTCGACGCGGCCTACCCGGCCGAGCGGCTGGCGTTCATGATCGCCGACACCGCGCTCGCGCTGATCGTCACCGACGCCGCAAGCGCCGCGGCGCTGCCCGGCGGCGCCGCGCTGTGCATCGATCGCGAGCCCGCGCTCGCCGCGGCGCCGGTCACCGCGCCCGAGGTCGCCGGCGCCGCGACCGATCGCGCCTACGTCATGTACACGTCGGGCTCGACCGGCCGGCCCAAGGGCGTGGTCATCCCGCACCGCGGCGTCGTCCGCCTGGTCTGGTCCACGACCTACCTCGAGGTCGATCACGCCACGGTGTTCGGCCTGCTCGCGTCGACCTCGTTCGACGGCTCGACCCTCGAGCTGTGGGCGCCGCTGCTGCACGGCGGGCGGCTCGCGGTGTTCCCCGACGGCACCCAGTCGCTCGACGACATCGTCCGCCGGATCGAGCGGTTCTCGGTCAACGCGATGCTGCTCACGACCGGGCTGTTCGACCAGCTGTTCAACCACCAGCCCGAGGCGTTCGATCGCGTCCGCCAGCTCCTGGTCGGCGGCGACGTGATCCCGCCGCGGCTCGCGCGCGCCCGGGTCGAGCGCGGCCTGCCGATCGTCAACATCTACGGCCCGACCGAGAACACCACGGTCAGCACCGCCGAGGTCGTGCGCGAGCTCGGCCAGATCGGCGCGACCGTGCCGATCGGCCCGCCGATCCAGCACAGCACCGCGTACGTCCTCGACGACCGGCTGCAGCCGGCGCCGATCGGCGTGCCCGGCGAGCTGTACGTCGGCGGCGATGGCCTCGCCGACGGCTACCTGGCGCGGCCGGAGCTGACCGCGGAGCGGTTCATCGCCAGCCCGCTGGTCCCGGGCGCGACCCTGTACCGGACCGGCGATCGCGCGCGCTGGCTGGCGCACGGCTCGCTCGAGTTCCTCGGCCGGCTCGACGGCCAGGTCAAGATCCGCGGGTTCCGCATCGAGCTCGGCGAGGTCGAGGCCGCGCTCGCCGCCCACCCGGCCGTGCTCGACGTCGCCGCGATCGCGCGCGAGGACCGGCCCGGCGACAAGCGGCTGGTCGCCTACGTCGTGCCGCGCGGCGAGCCGGTCACCGGCAGCGAGCTGCGCCAGTGGCTGCGCAGCCGGCTGCCCGATCCGCTGATCCCGTCGGTGATCGTCGCGATCGCGGCGCTGCCGCTCACCCCCAACGGCAAGCTCGATCGCCGCGCGCTGCCGGTGCCGGGCGGCCCGGCCGCGCACGAGCGGAGCTACACGCCGCCGGCGACGCCCACCGAGCAGGCGCTGGCCGCGCTGTGGACCGACGTGCTGCGGGTCGAGCGGATCGGCACCGAGGACAGCTTCTTCGAGCTCGGCGGCCACTCGATGCGCGCGCTCGAGCTGCTCAAGCGGATCAACCGGACGTTCGACGTCGACCTCAGCTACAAGGACGTCTACGCCAACCCGACGATCGCGGCGGCGGCGGCGCGGATCCTCGACCAGCGCGCCCGCGCGCCCGGCCGGATCGCGCTCGAGGCGACCACGACGACGCGGTTCGGGCTGACCCGCGCGCAGCGCCGGATCTGGGATGCGTTCCTCGCCGCGCCGCACAGCACCGCGAGCAACATGGCCGTCGCGGTGACGTTCCCCGAGGCGGTCGAGGCCACGGCGCTCGACGCCGCGCTCGCCGAGCTGGCCGCGCGCCACGAGGGCCTGCGCACCCGGTTCGACGACACCGGCGGCGAGGTCATGCAGGTCGTCGAGCCGAGCGCGCGGATCGCCGTGCGCGAGGTCGACCTGCGCGCGCTGCCGGCCGCGGCGCGCGCCGAGCGTCAGGCCCAGGTGATGGCCGAGGCGCGGACCCAGCCGTTCGATCTGCGCGCGTGCCCGCTGTTCCGCTGCCTCGTGTTCCGCCACGCCGACGACCGCACCGACCTGGGCTTCGTGGTCAGCCACGTGATCAGCGACGGCTGGTCGCTGGCCGTGCTCAACCGCGAGCTGCGCGCGGTCTACGACGCCCGCCGCGCGGGCCAGCGATCCGCGCTGCCGCCGCCGGGCCGCCGGTTCGCCGACTACGTCGACTGGCAGGCGCGCTACCTCGCGCACCCCGACAACGTCGCGCGGGTCGAGCGCTACTACGAGCGCACGCTCGGCGACACCCCGCTGGTGCCGGCGCACGTGCCGTACGACTTCCCGGAGCGCTACGACCCCGACGACACCGAGACCGCGGCGTTCCGCGCCGTGCTGTCCGAGGACGTCGCCCACCGGCTGCGCGCGCTGGTGCAGGCGCGGTCGTCGAGCCTGTTCCTGGCGATGTTCACCGGGCTCAACCTGACGATGAGCGAGGTGCTCGGCCGGCGCGACATCATCCTGGGCATCCCGTCGGCGAACCGCCACCTCGACGAACTGCTGACCACGTT
>DASWOO010001020.1:0-11544 GCA_036404335.1 Kofleriaceae bacterium | reverse complement strand
GGCCCCGGCTCCCGATCCAGCCCCGGCCGCCGGGCTCAGCGCCGGCCTGGCGTCGCTCCAGCTGCGCAACCGCCTCAGCACCGGCCCGCAGCTGCGCCGGCTCGGCACCCAGCCGCCCGAGCCCACGCCCGCGCCCGCGCCCGCGCCGACGCCGACCGCTACCGCGCCCACGGCGCCCGTCGTCCCCGAGCGCGCCAAGCGCGAGCTGTCCGACGCGCCCGCGCCGGCGGCGGTGATCCGGCCGCCGCTCGAGAACGTGGTGGTCGCCCTCGCGCCGCGCGTGCCGCCGACCCGCTGCACGCCCGCCGAGTACCAGCAGCTGCTCGAGCACTTCCGCGACTTCTCCGCGGCCACCGCGCTGCGCGCGATCGCCCAGGACTGGGACAGCGGCCGGCTGGCGTTCTCGACCCACGACCGGCCGCCGTTCGAGGCCGAGGTCCTCGGCATCGTCGGTCGCCGCGCCGGCCTGTCCCCGGCCCGCGTCGCCGAGGCCGGCGAGGCGCTCGAGGAGTCGGCCAACGCGCTGTACGGCGTGCGCAGCGGGCTCGACGGCAAGATGTCGCCGTTCGACCTGATCTGCGCCGAGCATCGCATCGGCCGGCTCGGCGAGCTGGTGCTGCTGTTCGTCGCCGCGCCGGCGCTGTGGGGCGAGCTCGCCCGGCTGTACGGCATCCTGTCCAACGACTCGGGCCGCGCGACCTGCGACGAGCACCTGCTGTGGCAGCTGCTCGGCCACGCCACGACCCGCGTCGAGCTCGCGCGCCAGCTCGACCCCGACAGCCCGCTGATGCGCTACGGCCTGATCCAGGCCAACGAGCGCGGCCGGCCGTTCCAGGGCCTCACCCCCGATCCGATCGTGATCAAGCTGCTCGCGGGCGCGACCGTCGACGACGACGTCGAGCATGGCGTCGCGCCGGTCCCGGCCAGCGTGGCGCTCGATCAGCTGATGATCCCCGCCAAGGTCATCGATCGCGCGCTCGCCGACCTCGCCGCGGCGCCGCCCGGCCTGGCCCGGATCGTGGTCACTGGCCGCAGCGGCAGCGGCCGCCGGACCTTGCTCGCCACGCTCGCCGAGCAGGCCGGCCGCACCCTGGCGACGATCGACGCCGCGATGCTGATCCGCGAGAAGCGGGTCGGCGCGCTCGCCGGCATGCTGCAGCACGCCCACCTGCGCGGCTGGCTGCCGTGCGTCGACGGCCTCGACACGATCCCGTCCGACGACGTCGCCGCGCGCGGCACGGTGCGCGAGCTCCTGCGCGATCACCACGGCCCGCTCGCCGTCCGGCTGCCGCGCCACGTCCAGCCGCCGGTCGAGCCCGGCTACATCCTGATCGAGCTGACCGCCTCGACGATCGCCGAGCGCTCGTCGCAGTGGACCGAGATCCTCGACCAGGCCGGCCTGACCGTGCCCGAGCTCGACGAGCTCGCCGCGCGGTTCAGCGTCGGCCCGGGCACGATCAAGAACGTCGTCAACCAGGTCGCGCGTGGCCAGCCGCCCGATGCCGGCATCGCGATCGAGAACGCGCTGCGCCAGTACCTCGAGAGCAAGCTCGGCACGGTCGCGACCCGCGTCACCCGGCTCGCGAACTGGTCGCAGATCGTGCTGCCCGCCGACATCCACGACAGCATCGTCGAGCTGGTCGCGCGGATCCGCCACCGCCGCAAGGTGTACGACACCTGGGGCTTCGACCAGGTGATGTCGACGTCGCGCGGGCTGACCGCGCTGTTCCAGGGCGGCCCGGGCACCGGCAAGACGCTGGTCGCCAGCGCGATCGCCAACGAGCTCGGCCTCGATCTGTATCGCATCGACCTGTCGCGGGTGATGAGCAAGTGGATCGGCGAGACCGAGCAGAACCTGGCCAAGGTGTTCGACTCCGCCGAGGAGGGCCAGGCGCTGATCCTGTTCGACGAGGCCGACTCGCTGTTCGGCAAGCGCACCGAGGTCCGGACCTCGGTCGATCGCTACGCCAACCTCGAGACCAACTACCTGCTGCAGCGGCTCGACAGCTTCGAGGGCGTCGCGGTCTTGACCACCAACTTCGGCACCGCGATCGACGCGGCGTTCAAGCGCCGGTTATCGGCCCGGCTGACCTTCCCGTTCCCCGACGACGAGGCCCGCGAGCGGCTGTGGCGGGTCCACCTGCCCAAGCAGATGCCGATCATCGGCGAGCTCGACCTCGCCGACCTCGCGCGGCGCTACAAGATGTCGGGCGGCTACATCCGCAATGCCGCGCTGCGCGCCGCGTTTCTCGCCGCCGAGGAGGGCGCCGGGCTGTCGCAGGACCACCTCGAGCGCGCCGTGCGCGCCGAGTTCCGCGAGGGCGGCAAGCTCGCCGAGTCCGGCTTCCTCGAGTAGCTCAGTGCAGCTTGCCGAGCGCCGACTTCGCCGCGTAGGCGAGGTTGGCGTCCTCGCTGCGGCTGGCCTTGGCCAGCGCCGCGCGCGCCCGGCCATCGCCGAGCCGGCCGAGCGCGACCGCGGCGCCCTGGCGCACGACCGAGGACTTGTCCTGATCGAGCGCGGCGAGCAGGGCGTCGATCGCCGGCGGACCGCAGCGATGGATCTGCTCGGTGACCGCGACCCGGGTGCGGACCCGCGGGTGGCCCGACAGCGCGTTTTGCAGCGCCTGCAGCGCCCTGGCGTTCTGGCAGTGGTCGGCGAGCACGCCGGCCGCCGCGGCGTGGCGCTTCACCGTCGGGCCGTCGAGGGACAGGATCGCCTGGTCGATGATCTTCGCCTCGGGCATCGCCGGCGGCGTCAGCTCGAGCTTGCCGGTCGTCAGGTCGAGCTGGCCGTGCTCGAGCGACCGAGGCGATTCGCTGGTCAACACCCAGAACGCCAGCGCGTTGCCGCTCGCGGCCGGCGGCCCGACCTTGGCCGCCTTCTGGTCGGGCCCGTCCGCGCGGTCCAGCACGTCGCCGTCGCGCTGCGCCATGCCCAGCGCGACCTTCGCCAGATCCTTCGCCGCCGGCTTGGCCGCGATCACCGCCAGCATCAGCTCGCGATCCTCGACGATCTTGCCGGTCACGCCGCCGACCACGCCCACCAGCCGGACCTCGCCCTCGCCGTTATCGTCGCCCGCCGGCCGGCTATCGCTGACCCAGAACAGCTCGACGCCGCCGATCGTCACGCCAAACGGCGTCACCCGCACGCTGTCGGCCGCCAGGTGCAAGTTCGCCGCGCCCCACTGCTGCACCAGCGCCACCGGCGTCGCCGCCGGCCCCGGCGCGCTGCCTGCGCCCGCCGCGCTGCCTGCTGCCGCGCTCCCCGCGCCGGCACTCCCCGCGCCGGCGCCACCCACCGACGAGCCGCTCGCCGCCCCCGGTTGGGGCTTGTCACTCGGCTTCGAGCCGCACGCCGCCACCGCCACGACCATCGCAAATAGAGCCAGGCGCTGCATGTCGCGCCACCCTACACCGACTTGACGATGCTCGGCAGCTGGCCGCCGAAGGCGGGTGAGAGCAGGCGCAGCTCGCCGTCGACCCAGCGCGCGATGTCCTTGTCGGTAGCGCCGAGGCCGTGCGCCTTCATGACGGCCTCGAGCGACGCCTCGAGGTCGGCGGCGCTGGCGGGGCGGCGCTCGCGGTCAAAGGCCATGGCGTGCAGGAGGATCTCGTCGAGCTCGGCGGGCGCGTCGGGGCGCAGGCTCGAGGGCAGCGGCAGGTGCGGCCAGTTCTCGACGCCGAGGTGGGCGAGCGCGGCGAGGTCGAGGTTGACGCCGTGGCCGGTGACCAGCTCGTAGCCGACCGCGGCGAGCGAGTAGACGTCGGCGCGGACGTCGACCTGCTCGCCGACCCGCTGCTCGGGCGCCATCATCGACGGCGTGCCCTTGGTCTCGCCGGCGACGGTGTAGTGGACCTGGGTCGCCGCCTTGGCGATGCCGAAGTCGACGACCTTGACGCTGCCCTGGCGCGAGACCAGCACGTTGGCGGCCTTGACGTCGCGGTGGACCAGGCCCATCGGCGTGCCGTCGGGCGAGGTCGCGTTGTGCGCGGCGTCGAGCCCGTCGCAGATCCGGCACAGGATGCCCAGGCCGATCCCGAGCGGCACCGGCCGCTGGGCCTGGCGCGCCGAGATCAGCAGGCGCTCGAGGTCGACGCCCTCGACGTACTCCATGACGATGACGTAGTCGTTGCCGATCTTGCCCAGGTCCTGGATCTGCACGACGTTGGGGTGCTGGATCCGCGCGGCGAGCCGGGCCTCGTCGAGGAAGTGGTCGACGGCGCGCTGGGTCCGCGCCAGGTGGCTGTGCATGACCTTGACCGCCACGAGCTTCTCGAAACCGCCGTCGCCCTTGGCCTGCGCCAGGTACACGTCGGCCATGCCACCCGAGCCGAGCCGGCGCACGACCTCCCAGCGGCCGATCATCGAGCCGGGCCCGAGGTTCTGCGGCACGATCTGCTGCGACCGCGTCGGGTCGAGCGTCGATGGCGTGCCGGCGGCGACGCGGGCGTGCGACAGCTGGGTCTGATCGTTGCCGATCGACCCGGGCGGCGTGGTCGGCATCGTCGGCATCGCGTTGAACGCGCTGCGCCCGGCGATCATCGACGCGCCGGCGTCGTCGCGCTTGCCCATCATCCCGATGATCAACAGCAGGAGGCCGATCACCGCGGCGCCGATGCCGCCGACCAGGATCGACAGCGGCAGCACCGCGCGCGGCGGCGGCTCGGCCGCGACCAGCTTGGCGTCGGGCTGCGAGCGCAGCGCCTCCTCGTGCACCCTGGCGCCGGCGGGCATCGTGCCGATCGCCAGCTCCTTGTCGCCGATCACCAGCTTGCCGGTGATGCCGGCGTCGGCCAGCGCCTTGACCGCCGGCGCCAGCGACAGCGGCCGGGTCACGCTGAGGTAGCCGGCGACCTGGTCGTTGACGTCGGCGTTGTCGGTCGGGTCGACCTTGACGACCTCGGTGATCGCGAGCTGGTCGGCCATCAGATCCGCGTAGCTGCCGACCATGCCCTTGTGCGACATCCGGGTGGCGCCCTGGGGCGCGACCAGCAGCGGCTCGACCGTGCCGCGCGGCGACGCCGGCAACGGCCCGCCGGCCGCGACGTCGATCTTGAACACCCGACCGAGCTCGAGGATCTCGCCGGGCACCGGGACCAGGTCGCCGCTGCGGACCAGGTTATCGAGCGTGTCGGCGTTGGTCGCGATCGCCGCGTGGACCGCTACCGGCCCCGACATCGACCGCGCGCGCTCGAGGACCTGGGCCCGCGCGGTGCGGATCTCGCCGTCGAGCTGATCGACGGCGTGGGTCATCGCCGTGGTCTGGGCCGGGGTCATCCCGGTGGTGGCCTTGCGGGTCACCGAGTAGCCGATCGCGGCGCCACCTCCGAGGAGGGCAACCACGCCGAGGATCGCGAGCGCTCTACCCACGCTTGCCCCCGAACTTGTCCGGCAGCGGCCCGGCCGGCGCGTCACCGGCGACGCCGACGTTGACGTCGTTCTTGCCGGCCTTGAGCGTGACGTCCTGGGCGATCGGCGCCTTGCTGCGCTCGCTCCAGGCCTTGAGCTTGTAGCGGCCCGGCGGCAGGTGCTTGAACTCGAACGTGCCGTTGTCGTTGGTCACGACGTAGGCCGGCGCCGAGACCACGGCGATGTACGCGGTCATGTTCGCGTGCAGGTTGCAGCCGAGCCGGACCACGCCTTCCTTCTGGAACGTGAACTCGCGCGACTCGCCGGCCTTGTACAACCCCAGGTCGAACGCGCCCTGCGGCGAGGTCGAGAACACGTTGTGGAACACGGTGTCGATGTTGGGGAACGCCACCGTCGAGCCGACCGAGACCGCGGTGATGTGCGGCTTGAACTCGCGGTTGCGCTGCTCGATCTCGACCCGCTTGGGCGAGCGCGGCTTCCACTTGCCGTCGGCGGGCTCGAGCGTGACCAGGCCGTACGCGCCGTTCATCGGCCGGCCGTCGATCTGCATCGTGCCGGCCAGGCTCGCCTCGACCCGCGGCGGCGCGACGTGGGCCTGCTCGTCCTCGGCCTCGGAGCTGCCGGCCACCTTGGGCTGGGCCGGCGCCGCCGCGACGTCGAACTTCTGGGTCGGCGCCGTGATCCGCGGCGGCGCGCCGTCGCGGAACTGGCGGGCGAGCGGCGCGACGACCTCGGGGCCGACCAGCAGCTCGGCGGTCGAGAACAACTGCTCGGCGAGGTTCTTGTTGCCGTTGTCGAGCGCGGCCTGCGCGCGGTCGAGCTGGTCGGCGCCCTCGCGCAGCAGCTGCGCGCGCTCGGCGACCGGCCCGCGCTTGGCGGGCGCCGCCGTCGGGCCACCGTCGGGCTTCGGATCGGCCTTGCAGCCGTAGAAGCAATCCTTGTCGGCCTTGCGCTCGGGGCGCTCGGTGCTCTTGGCAGGGGCCGAGCACGCATACGCGGCAGCGAGGAACCCTGTCCCCACCAGAACAGTCCGGAGCTTCATCGGCGCGGATTGTACCCCAGGGCCCTACCCAACCGGCCATCCAGTGGTTACCTAGGGTATCCGCATGGTGTTCGGCCTATTTTCCAAAGAAAAAAGCCTGCAGAAGACGATCGAGAAGGCCACCAACAAGCTGGCCCAGCAGCCCGACCGGTGGGCGGCGCTCGAGAAGCTGAAGGATGATGGCAGCGAGGACGCGCTGGTCGGCCTGTGCAAGCGGTTCTCGATCACCTCGATGAAGGGCGTCGAGGACGAGCAGGAGAAGCTGTGGGTGGTCGACACGCTGGTCGCCCGCGGCGAGGCCGGCCTGCCCGCGCTGATCCGCTACATGAAATCGGCCGAGCAGCTCGCGTTCCCCCTCCGCGTCCTCGAGGGCGTGGCGTCGCGCGACAAGGTGCTCGAGGTCGTCGATCAGCTGTTCGCCAGCGAGCCGCCGGGCTACGTGCGGATGCCCGACCGCCGGATCGACCTGCTCCGCTGGTTCGCCGAGTGGAAGCCCGCGACCGACGACGAGATGGTCGCGCGCCTGACCCCGTACGTCACCGACTTCGACGAGAACGTCCGGTTCGCCGCGATCGATGGGCTCGCCCACCGCGATCCGGGCAAGATCGGCCCGCCGCTGATCGCGGCGCTGATCCGCCCCGAGGAGGAGTCGGGCCGGATCCGGCGCGCGATCGCCGACGTGCTCGAGTCGCACAAGGTGCCGCTCGGCGACCGCGCCGACGCCGTGGCCGCCGTGCTGACCGGCCCGCTCGGCGACAACTACCGGATCGACGGCGGCCTGATCAAGAAGCGCTGACCGGGCGGCGCGCGAGGTACCGGCCGACGCCGCCTCCGGGCGGTCACCGGAACCTGGAGGTACCGGCCGCGCGCGGCTCTTCAGCGGGTTGGGCGTGGCGCCGATCGTGCACAAACGCTGGGCGCGATGAAGCTGCCCGTCATAACCTCGCTGATTCTCCCTGGAATTGTCGCCGCGACCGCCGCGTGCGGCGCCGACCAAGCCGAGGCTCCGCCGCCGGACAGCACGATGGCCGCGGCGGTCACCTACTGGCAGGACGTCGAGCCGATCTTCTACACGAACTGCCAGAGCTGCCACACCGCGGGCGGGATCGGCCCGTTCGCGATCGATGACCCGGACACCGCCGCGGCCTACGCGTCGCGCATCGTCACCGAGACCGCCGCGAAGCGGATGCCGCCGTGGCCGCCCGGCGGCGACACCCCGGCGCTGCTCCACACCCGGTCGCTGACCGACGACCAGCTCGCCAAGATCAAGGCGTGGTCCGACGCCGGCGCGACGATGGGCGACCCGAGCAAGCCCCAGCCTCACCAGGAGCCCGAGGTGGTCGACATCGGCGCGACCGCCTACCGCTTCGACATCGGCCTGTCCTACACCCCCGACACCTCGCTCAGCGACGACTACCGCTGCTTCCTCGCCCACGTCGGCAACACCGACGCCCAGGTCGCGACCGGCTTCAAGGTCACGCCCGGCAACGGCTCGATCGTCCACCACGTGATCGTCGGCCTGTTCCCCGCCTCGGCCGAGGCCGAGCTCCAGGCGCTCGACGCCCAGACGCCAGACCGCGCCGGCTGGCCGTGCGTCGGCGGCCTGGTCCCGAGCGACTCCGACATCGACGCCAAGCAGTCGGGCCAGCTCGGCAGCTGGGTGCCCGGGGTCTCGGCCGTCGCCTACCCGGCCGGCACCGGCACCGCGCTCGAGCCCGGCCAGCTCGCCGTGATCCAGATGCACTACAACCTGCTCGGCGGCGACGACCCGGATCGCACCAAGGTCGAGATCGCGGTCGCGCCGGCTGCCACCGCCGCCGGGCTGATCAAGCTCGGCGGGGTGGGCCTCATCAAGCACAACCTCACCATCCCGGCGGGCGCGTCCGACGCGATCAACGAGCAGGCCGCGACCCTGCAGCAGTGGCGCGCGCTGCGCGGCGGCAAGCCGTTCCCGAGCGGCCACGCGTACCTGATGGGCGCCGGCGGCCACATGCACCTCGTCGGCAAGCGGATCGCGATCACCCGGACCACCGCTGCCGGCGCGACCGACACCTTGCTCGACATCCCGGACTGGAGCTTCCACTGGCAGGGCCAGTACACGTTCGCCACGCCGATCGAGCTCGCCAACACCGACACGGTCACGATCCGCTGCGAGCACGACAACAGCGACCAGAACCGGCTCGCCAAGGGCCTCCCGCCCGGCATGGCGGTGACCTGGGGCGAGGGAACGACCGACGAGATGTGCCTGGCCCAGCTGCAGATCGTCGACCACCTCCCGGACTGACGCGCGACGCGCGTTTTGTGCTACACGTGCGCCGATGCCGAGGCGCCAGGATCTGGAATCGGTGTTGATCATCGGGTCGGGGCCGATCGTGATCGGCCAGGCCTGCGAGTTCGACTACTCGGGCACGCAGGCCTGCAAGGCGCTGCGCGAAGAAGGCCTGCGCGTCGTCCTGATCAACTCCAACCCCGCGACGATCATGACCGATCCGGAGCTGGCCGACGCGACCTACGTCGAGCCGCTGACCGTCGAGGTCCTCGACAAGGTGCTCGCCCGCGAGAAGGTCTCGGCGATCCTGCCGACGCTCGGCGGCCAGACCGGCCTCAACCTGGCGATGGCCGCGAGCAAGGCGGGCCTGCTCGAGAAGCACGGCGTCGAGCTGCTCGGCGCGACGATCGCGGCCATCGAGATGGCCGAGGACCGCGAGCTGTTCAAGCAGGCGATGGCGCGGATCGGCCTGGCCTGCCCGCGGTCGCACATGGTCCACAGCGTCAGCGAGGCCCGGGCCTGCGTCGACGAGATCGGCTTCCCGGCGATCCTGCGGCCGTCGTTCACGATGGGCGGCTCGGGCGGCGGCATCGCCTACAACCGCGGCGAGCTCGACCGCATGGTCCAGTTCGGCCTCGACCAGTCGCCGGTCCACTCGATCCTGATCGAGGAGAGCGTGCTGGGCTGGAAGGAGTTCGAGCTCGAGGTCGTGCGCGACGCCAAGGACAACGCGGTGATCGTGTGCTCGATCGAGAACCTCGATCCGATGGGCGTCCACACCGGCGACTCGATCACCGTCGCGCCGGCGATGACCTTGACCGACAAGGAATACCAGCGGATGCGCGACGCGTCGATCGCGGTGCTGCGCGAGATCGGCGTGACCACCGGCGGCTCGAACGTCCAGTTCGCGGTCGATCCCAGGACCGGCCGGATGCTGGTGATCGAGATGAACCCGCGGGTGTCGCGGTCGAGCGCGCTGGCGTCCAAGGCGACAGGCTTCCCGATCGCCAAGATCGCCGCCAAGCTGGCGATCGGCTACACGCTCGACGAGCTGCACAACGACATCACCCGGGTGACCCCGGCGTCGTTCGAGCCGACGATCGACTACGTCGTGGTCAAGTGGCCGCGGTTCGCGTTCGAGAAGTTCCCGTCGGCGTCGCCCGTGCTCGGCCCGCAGATGAAGTCGGTCGGCGAGGCGATGGCGATCGGCCGGACGTTCCGCGAGGCGCTGGGCAAGGCGATCCGCTCGCTCGAGACCGGCCGCGCCGGCTTCGACCTGCCGATGGCCGCGATCGGCGATGACCTGGCGGCGATCGAGCGCGCGATCGCGACGCCGTCGCCCGACCGGCTGTTCCTGGTCGGGCGCGGCTTCCAGCTCGGCCTGGGGCTCGACCGCGCCCACGAGCTGACCCGGATCGACCCGTGGTTCCTCCACCACGTCCACGCGATCGCCACCGCCGAGCAGGGCGTGCCCGGCTCGCTCGCGCAGCTGACCCCGGACGCGCTGCGCAAGGTGAAGCGGCTCGGGCTGTCCGATCGCCGGATCGCGGCGCTGACCTCGTCGAGCGAGGCCGCGGTCCGCGCCGCGCGCCACGCCGCCGGGGTCCGGCCGGTATACAAGCGGGTCGACACCTGCGGCGCCGAGCTCGAGTCGTTCACCCAGTACTTCTACTCGGCCTACGAGGACGAGAACGAGGCGGTGCCGTCGGACCGGCGCAAGGTCATGATCCTCGGCGGCGGCCCCAACCGGATCGGCCAGGGCATCGAGTTCGACTACTGCTGCGTGCACGCCGCGATGGCGCTGCGCGAGGAGGGCATCGAGTCGATCATGGTCAACTGCAACCCGGAGACGGTGTCGACCGACTACGACACCTCGGACCGGCTGTACTTCGAGCCGCTGACCCTCGAGGACGTGCTCGCGATCTGCGACGTCGAGCAGCCATGGGGCGTGATCGTCCAGCTCGGCGGCCAGACCCCGCTCAAGCTCGCGGTCGCGCTCGCCGCCGCCGGCGTGCCGATCCTCGGCACCACCGCCGACGCGATCGATCGCGCCGAGGACCGCGAGCGGTTCGGCGCGGTGATGGCCAAGCTCGGCCTGCGCGCGCCGCGCTGGGGCATCGTCCGCAACCTCGACGAGGCCCGCCGGGCCGCCGTCGAGATCGGGTTCCCCGTCATGGTCCGGCCGAGCTACGTGCTCGGCGGCCGGGCGATGGAGCGGGTCTACGACGCGCGCGGGCTCGAGGACTACTTCGCCCGGGTGCTGCCCGGCGCGCTCGGCGTGGCGGCGGGCCACGACGGCCGGGCCGAGTCGTCGACCGTCGGGTTCCCGCTGCTGATCGACGAGTTCTTGTCCGACGCGGTCGAGCTCGACGTCGACGTCGTCGCCGATCGCACCGGCGCGGTCGTGGTCGGCGGCGTGATGGAGCACATCGAGGAGGCCGGCATCCACTCCGGCGACTCGGCGTGCGCCCTGCCGCCCTACTCGCTGCCCACCGACATCATCGACGAGGTCAAGCGCCAGGCCCGGATGCTCGCGACCGAGCTCGGCGTGGTCGGCCTCATGAACACCCAGTTCGCGATCCACGACGGCGAGGTCTTCGTCCTCGAGGTCAACCCGCGCGCGTCGCGCACGATCCCGTTCGTCAGCAAGGCGATCGGCGTGCCGCTGGCCAAGATCGCCACCAAGGTGATGACCGGCAAGACCCTGGCCGAGCTCGGCGCGTTCCCGACCGGCGAGATCGTGCCGCGCCACGTCTCGGTCAAGGAGGTCGTGTTCCCGTTCGTCAAGTTCGAGGGCGTCGACACGATCCTCGGGCCGGAGATGCGCTCGACCGGCGAGGTCATGGGCATCGACACCGACTT
>DASWOO010001019.1:0-4418 GCA_036404335.1 Kofleriaceae bacterium | reverse complement strand
ACGGCGCGCCCGAGCAGCTCGAGGTCTATGCCACCGGGCTCAAGCAGCCGTTCGGCGTCGGGTTCTATCCGCCGGGCAAGCCGGCGTGGGTCTACGTCGCCAACACCGACTCGGTCGTCCGGTTTCCGTACCAGGACGGCGACCTCAAGGCGCGCGGCGCGCCGCAGGTGATCGTCAACGACATCTCCGGCGGCGGCCGGCTGCGCGGCGGCGGCCACTGGACCCGCGACCTCGCGTTCTCGGCCGATGGCAGCAAGATGTTCATCTCGGTCGGCTCGAAGTCCAACAACGACGACGACGCGGCCGAGGATCGTCGCGCCCGGATCTTCGAGTATTCGCCCGATGGCAAGCACGAGCGGGTCTACGCCACCGGCATCCGCAACCCGGTCGGCCTCGCGATCCATCCCGAGACCCACGAGCTGTGGGCGTCGGTCAACGAGCGCGACACGCTCGGCGATCACCTCGTGCCCGACTACATCACGCGGGTGCGCGACGGTGGGTTCTACGGCTGGCCGTGGTTCTACCTCGGCAACCACGCCGATCCCAAGCACGCGGGCAAGCACCCCGAGCTCGCCGACAAGGTCGCCGTGCCCGACGTGCTGCTGCAGTCGCACTCGGCCTCGCTCGGCATGATGTTCTATACCGGCGCGCAGTTCCCGGCCGAGTATCGAGGCCAGGCGTTCGCCGCCGAGCACGGCTCGTGGAACCGTTCGCGGCGCACCGGCTACAAGGTGATCTACGTGCCGCTCAAGGATGGCGCGCCGACCGGCGAGTACGTCGACTTCATGACCGGCCTGGTCACCGCCGAGGGCAACGTCTGGGGCCGGCCGGTCGCCGTGACCCAGACCCACGACGGCGCGCTGATCGTCAGCGACGATGGCGGCAGCTGCCTGTGGCGGGTCCGCTACAAGCCGTGAGCTAACAGGGATCGGGCGAGGGCGAGGTCGGCGCGGAGCTCGGCCTCGTAGCGCGGCCGGGCGGCGTCGTCGACGCGCAGGATCGCGGCGGGGTGGTGGCTCGCGAGCAGGTGATCGGCCCACGGGGTGTCGATGCGCTGGCCGCGCTGCTGGCTGATCCGGAACCGCGAGCCGATCAGCGACAGCGCCGCCGTGGCGCCGAGGCAGACGACGACGCGCGGGCGGAGCTGGGCGAGCTCGGCGCCGAGCCACGGCTTGCACGCGCGGACCTGGTCGGCGGTCGGGCGCTGGTGGAGCCGGCGCTTGCCGCGCGGCAGGAACCGGAAGTGCTTGACCGCGTTGGTGACGTAGACCGTCGCGCGATCGATGCCGGCGTCGGCGAGCGCGGCGTCGAGCACCGCGCCGGCGGGGCCGACGAACGGCCGGCCGGCGAGGTCCTCCTGATCGCCGGGCTGCTCGCCGACCAGGACGAGCCGCGCGTCGCCGGGACCCTCGCCGAACACGGTCTGGGTCGCCGGGCCGCACAGCGGGCAGGCGGTGCAGGTCCGGGCCTCGTCGCGCAGCGCCGCGAGCGAGCTCGACCGGGCGATCACCGGCCGCGGGTCCATCGCGGCGACGCGGCCGGGCGCGGCGGCGAGCAGCTCGCCGATCGCGGCGGACTCGGGCAGCTGCGGCCACAGTCGGCGCGGCATGTGCTGGCGCATCGCCTTGGGGTTGGCGCGCGCCGGGTTGAAGATCGAGGCGTAGTAGGTCCGCCACAGGTCCTCGATGTCGTGATTGGTGCTCGGCGCGGCGGTGCGCGGCATGCCGGCGCCGAAGCTGAGCGCGAGGCAGTCCCAGTGCGCGCTGCGCTCCGGGGTGAGGATCGACCAGCGCATCGCGGGGAACCGGTCGCGGAAGAACTCGGCGCCGCGCTCGACGATGTGGTGCGCGGGCGCGTACCACGCGACCCGGCGGTCGCCGCCGGCCTGTTCGTCGGGATCGGCGACGGCGCGAAATCGCACGAACGCGTGCATTTGGTGGACGTCGCGCGTGATCTGCGCAGCGCGCAGGGTGATCGCGCGGATGTCGGGATCGGCGGCGTCGTCGAGCAGCGCGGGCTCGCCGTGGGTCAGCCGCCACAGCACGCGGTAGAGCAGGCCGTGGGTGTCGTCGCCGCGGTGCAGGATCACGTCGCCGGCGATGCGGATGAACCGGGCCGGGACCCGCGCGGTCGACGGCGAGTCTCCCGGCGAGTCTTCGCGCGTGGGGAGCGCGGCGGGCGCGTCGAACAGCAGGCCGGAGCCGCCGGGCGGCGTCCACATCACGTCGGCGGGCGCGACGCCGGCGGCGAGCAGCGCGCGCGCCTCGCCGCGCCACCGAGCCAGGTCGGGGACCGCGGCGGCCGACCTCACGCCGCCCCGAAGTCGAACGCGAGCTGCTCGGCCGGCGCGACCCGCGCGCGCAGATCGAGGCGATCGATCAGCGCGTTGTCGGGGTTGTGGTCGGCGGTGATCACGAACGGCGCCGTGCGCTTCATCACCACGCGCAGCGCGGCCAGGTCCGCGAGCCGCACGCTGCGGACGCGGCGCATCGCGATCAGCCGATCGACGTTGCGCACGCCGAGCCCGGGGATGCGCAGCAGCTGCTCGCGCTCGGCGCGGTTGACGTCGACCGGGAACCACGCGCGATGGCGCAGCGCCCACGCCAGCTTGGGATCGACCTCGGCGTCGAGGTTGGGCGCGTCGGGCGTGGTCAGCTCGCCGGCGACAAACCCGTAGTGACGGATCAGCCAGTCGGCCTCGTACAGCCGGTGCTCGCGGACCAGCGGCGGCGCCGCGCTGGGCAGCCGCGCATCCGCGCGCTGGGTGGGCGAGTACGCCGTGTAATAGACGCGGCGCAGGCCGAACGTGTCGTACAGCGCGCTCGAGGTCGCCAGGATCTCGGCGTCGGGCGTGGCGGTGGCGCCGACGATCATCTGCGTGCTCTGCCCGGCCGGGGCGAACGCCTTGGGCCGCTCGGCGTGATGGTCGCGGATCGTCGACATCGAGCCGTGGATCGACGGGACCTCCTTCTCGGGCGCGAGCGCGGCGAGGTCGGTGCGGGTCGGCAGCTCGATATTGACGCTCAGCCGATCGCACCATCGGCCAGCCTCGGCGAGCAGCGGCGGCGACGCGCCGGCCACGGCCTTGAGGTGAATATAGCCGCCGAAGCCGTGCTCGCTGCGCAAGGTCCTGGCGACGCGCGTGACCAGCTCCATCGTGTAGTCCGGATCGCGCAGCACGCCCGACGACAGGAACAGGCCTTCGATGTAGTTGCCGCGGTACATCGCCAGGGTCAGGTCGACGACCTCCGCGGGCGAGAACGCCGCGCGCGGGATATCGCTCGACCGGCGATTGACGCAGTAGGTGCAATCGAACGTGCACTTGTTGGTCAGCAGGATCTTGAGCAACGACACGCAACGGCCGTCGGGCGTGTAGCTGTGGCAGATGCCATTGCCGGTGGCATTGCCCACGCCGCCGGGCGCGGCCTTACGCTTCGAGCCGCTCGACGCGCACGACGCGTCGTACTTCGCGGCGTCGGCGAGAATCGCGAGCTTCTGGCGGACGTCCACGCAGCTTCAGGCTGTCATTGATCGCGCCAGTCGACCAGTGCCGATCCCCTCCCAGAACATCTGAGGCGAACTGTTCGGTTTCAGTGGCCCGCGAGCCAGCGATCGATCTCGAGCGTGGTCGCCGCGGGCGTATCGGCGTGGCCGCGCGCGAGGTCGCGGGCCTCGTGCGCCAGCGCCCGGGCGCGCGCGCGGTCGCCGTGGCTATCCCACAGCGCGCGGGCCAGGGTGAGCTCGACCGCGATGCGCTGATCGGCGGGCAGCTGGTCGAGCTGGCGCGCGAGCTGCTCGAGGGGCGGCAGCGCGCGCCTGGGCTGGCCGAGCTGAAGGTTCGCCTCGGCGATGTCGAGCAGCGCGGTGGGCAGGACATCGCCCTGGGCCTCGGCCTTGCCGAGCACCGCGATGACGTGCTCGGACAGCGCGATCGCGTCGGTCCAGCGGTGCTCGGCGATCGCCAGGTCGGCGCGCGCGGCGAGCACGCCCATGACGTCGGCGTGCTCGGAGCCGTGCAGCTTGGTGAAGATTGCCTCGGCGCGGCGCATCGTGGCGTCGGCCTCGGCGAATTGCCGCGTGCGGAGCAGGGTGATGCCCAGGCCGAGCAACTGCTGGGCGTAGGCCGGGTGCTCGGCGCCGAACACCTGCGCGCCCATCGCCACCGAGCGGCGATCGAGCACGAGCGCCTCGGCGAACCGGCCCTGGCGGCGGATCGTGCGCGCGAGGTCGGCCAGGTTGGCGGCGATGTCGGGGTGCACGGGGCCGAGCGCGGACTCGCGGATCGCCAGCGCGCGGCGCTCCTCCTGCTCGGCGCGCGCGTTGTCGGCCGCGGCGGTGTGGGCGTTGCCGAGGTTGTGGAGCGCGCGGGCGACGGCGGGGTGCGCCGGGCCGTAGTGCTGCTCGCTGCGCGCGAGCAC
>DASWOO010001018.1:0-15329 GCA_036404335.1 Kofleriaceae bacterium | reverse complement strand
TACGGCGGCCACGGCATCGGCCGCGCCATGCATATGGACCCGCACGTCCTGCACGTCGGCCGCCCGAACACCGGCCACCGGCTGCGCGAAGGCATGGCGTTCACCATCGAGCCGATGGTCAACGCCGGCACCGCCGCGATCCGCACCGACGCCGACGGCTGGACCGTCCGCACCGCCGACGGCGCGCTGTCCGCCCAGTTCGAGCACACCGTACTGATCGGCCCGCATGGCCCCGAGATCACGACGGTGCTCGCGTAGGCCGAGCTGTTAAATGCGACGCCGAGCCGAGCCAGTCACGCTGCGTGCGGCTGCCACGCGGGGCGGAACATGATAGAGCGCCGCGGTGACGCGCACGAAGTCCTCGCGATAGCGAGCCGACAGCTCGGTGCGCCGCCGCGACACCAGGCCCGCATCGAATCCGGCGCTCGGCGCGCTGAACAGGTCCAGCTGGCGAACCACGCGCCAGGCTAGCACGCCGGCCCGCGGGCGCCCCTGCGCCGAACATCGTGAGCCTGTCGGGCGAGCCGCGCCTGACGCCCCGCCGCTCAGTAGCTGATCGTGACGTGATCGCCCGCGCCGTCCTGGGCGACGTGGGTGATCGTGACGTTGCCCTGCGTGAGGCTGGCGCCGATGGCGAGCAGCGCCGAGGTCTTGATGTCGTCGGTGGCGTCGACGGGCAGGACCTTGATCACGCCGGCGCCCGTGTTGACCGAGGTGTCGATCGAGTAGACCAGCAGGCCCTCGTGGTCCAGGGCGTGGTCGTAGCCCAGCGCGCGGCGACTCTCGACGACGAGCGCGGTGGTGGCGCCGGTCGGGATCACGGCGAGCTTGGTGCCGCCGGCGGATTCGATCGGCGTCAGCGTGGCGGAGGTCTGGCCGGGCTGGGTGCACACGATCGAGGTGTCGTCGAGCCAGCCGAGCAGCCAGCGCTCCCACCCGAGGTACTCGGGGGCCTTGCCGAGGATGTTGCCCATCATGCTGAAGTCGCCGGTGAAGTGGAACGTCTGCGGGTTGGCGACGCCGAGCTCGTAGAGGTCGACCAGGCCCATGGCGTTGCCGAACTCGTGGTTGAACCAGCCCGAGCCCCAGCTCGTCAGGTCGTGGCCCGAGGTCGCGCCGTTGTCGAAGATCTTGCCGCCGATCGTGTAGCCATCGCCGGGGTTGGCGGTGAACGCCGGGCCGTACGCGAACGCGGTGACGTCGGGGTTGGTGATCACGACGACGGCGTCGGTCGAGGCCGCGTCGACGTTGCCGGCGAGCTGCACGGCCTCGGCGATGTACGCCTTCTGGCCGTCGAAGGTCAGCGGGCGCCACGGATAGCCGGTGGTCGGCTTGCTCATCCGCAGCCAGGTGTAGACCGGGTCGAAGATCAGGTGCATGCGGCCGGCCGAGACCGCCGCGTAGAACTGCTCGGCGCCGGGCGACACGATGCTCATCACCTGCTGCGGCGTCTTGCTCGCGACCGCGTCGCTGAAGTCGACGAACAGGACCTTGACGCGAACGTCGCCGGTGCTCGGCGCGCGGTTGGCGATCCGCGGGAAGCCGAGGCGGACGCCGAGCTGCGTTCCCGGCAGCCGGCACGCGGCCAGCGCATCCGAGCTGCCCGAGCCGCTGCCGGTATCGCCGCCTCCGCCGGCGTCGACGCCGCTGCCGGCACCCTGATCACCACCGCCGCCGCATCCCGCCGCCAGCGCCGCCACCACGATCCACGCTTGAGCCATCGCGGCAGTATGCAGCTTCGCGCCGCGCGCGCAGCGTTGCCGCGGATAGCGCCGGGGTAGCCCGGCGCTGCCGCCGCCGGGTGCTACGCTGCAACCCATGACCCCCGCGACCCAGCCGACGGCGCGCGCGCTCGAGGCGGCGATCCTGGCGCTGCTCGAGGAGCGCGGCACGGCGAGCGCGTGCCCGTCGGAGGTGGCGCGGCAGATGGGCGGGCGCGGCTGGCGGGCGCTGATGCAGCCGGTGCGCGACGCGGCGGCGCGGCTGCAGCGCCGCGAGCAGATCGACGTGTACCAGCGCGGCCGGCCGGTCGAGCTCAGCGAGGCGCGCGGGCCGATCCGGCTGCGGTCGCGCGCGGTGCGCGACATCGACTATCGCGCCGAGCCCGAGCGCTACGTCGTCGGCCGCGGCGAGCAGGGCGTGCTGACCGTCGAGCCGTACAAGAGCGAGCTGCTGCCGCTCTGGCGGTTCAAGACGCCGGCGGTGGCGAAGACCTCGGCGCGCGCGCTGTACCAGGCGTTCGTGGCGTACGGCCGCGCCGGCGACTTCGTCGGCATGGACATGGCGCGCAAGTTCATCCAGATGGGCTGGACCCGCGCGCGGCGCTACGCCAACCACAAGTCGGGGCAGAAGTATGCGGGGCGCGCCGTGCGCGCGCGCGACGAGGATCCGGACAAGGCGGCCGCCGCCGAGATCTTTCGCGTGGTGCTCGACAAGGCGCGCGCGAACCGGACGTATCGCGCGCTGCGCGCGGCCCGCGATCAGCCGCGCGGCAAGCGGTCGTAGACCCGGGCGAGCTCGCGCAGCTGGTGGCGGACCTCCGGCGTGAGCGCGCCAGGCGCCATCCGCCACGCCCAGTTGCCGTCGGCGGCGCCGGGCATGTTCATCCGCGCGTCGCTGCCCAGGCCGAGCACGTCCTGGACCGGCGCGATCACCGTGTTGGCCGACGAGGCGTACAGCGCGCGCAGCACGGCGAGGTGCGCCGGGCGATCGAGCTGCGCGCCCGGGCCGGCGACGTACTCGATCGCCCGCTGCCGCTCGGCCGCGGCCTGCTCGGTCGAGCGCGGCGTGCCCTCGCCGCCCGGATCGTCGAGCCAACCGAGCAACGTGTCGTTGTCGTGCGTGCCGGTGTACGCGACCGAGTGGGCCGGATAGTTGTGCGGCTGGAAGTCGGTCGCCTGGACGTCGGTGCCGAACGCGAACTGAAACACCCGCATGCCGGGCAGCGCGAACCGATCGCGCAGCGCGCGCACCGCCGGCGTGATCTCGCCGAGGTCCTCGGCGATGAACGGCAGCTCGCCGATCGCCGCGCGCACCCGGTCGAAGAACTCGGCGCCCGGGCCGCGCGCCCAGCTGCCGTGCTCGGCGGTCGGCTCGCTCGCCGGGATCTCCCAGAACCGCGAGAACCCGATGAAGTGATCGAGCCGGACCTGATCGAACCGCTCGAGCAACGCGCGGAACCGGTCGATCCACCAGCGGTAGCCATCGGCGCGCATCCGCTGCCAGCGGTACAGCGGGTTCCCCCAGCGCTGGCCGGTCTTGCTGAAGTAGTCGGGCGGCACACCGGCGACAAACGTCGGCTGGCCCTGGTCGTCGACGTGGAACTGCGTGCGATGCGACCAGACATCGGCGCTATCGTGGGCGACGAAGATCGGGATGTCGCCGACCAGCCGCACGCCGCGCTGCCGCGCATACCGGCGCAGCCGGGCCCACTGCTGGGCGAACAAGTACTGCACGAACGCCACGTAGGCCAGCTCCGCCGCGTGGGCGCGCCGAGCCTCGGCGAGCGCCGCCGGGTCGCGATCGCGCAGCGGGGCCGGCCACGCCGCCCAGCCGCCGGGCTGCGCGCGGCTCAGCGCCTCGAACAGCGCGTAGTCGTCGAGCCAGCTCGCGGCGTCGCGCTCGAACCGCTCGTACTCGCGGCCGGGGCGAAACCGGGTGAATGCCTGGCGCAGCGCCACTTCGCGGACCGTGCGCGCGGCGGCGTGATCGGTGCGGTCCTCGGGCAGCGCAGCCGGCAGCTCGTCGGCGGACAGCAGCCCCTCGTCGACCAGGTCGGTCAGGCTGAGCAGCATCGGATCGCCCGCAAACGCCGACGCGCCGCTGTACGGCGAGTTGCCGGCACCGGCCGGGTGGATCGGCAGCATCTGCCAGACCTGCTGGCCCGCCTCGGCGAGCGCATCGATGAAGTCACGAGCGCCCGCGCCGAGATCCCCGGTCCCGTGCGGGCCGGGCAGCGAGGTGAGGTGCAACAGGATCCCGGCGGTACGCGCGTGCAGGTCGAACATGCGACCGCGAGCCATTGCAACCGCGATGCCGGATCTCATGGCCGTTCACCGGCGCCCATCTCCCCACCGGATCGCCGGCCGGAATGTCGCTTGCACTCGAACAGGCACCTCATGCCTCGACACCTTCGATTTCTGCCTGCCCTCGCGCTGCTCGCCACCCCCGCCCTCGCGGCGCCACCGACGCTGACCAAGGTCGCCTCGTTCAAGCACCAGGTGACCGGCGTGAGCGTGTCGCCCGACGGCCTGATCCTCGTCAACTTCCCGCGCTGGACCGAGGACACCGCGGTCTCGGTCGCCGAGGTCAAGGCCAACGGCGAGCTCGTGCCGTTCCCCGACGCCGAGTGGAACGCGTGGCGCAACGCCAAGAAGGACGAGGTCACGGCCAAGGATCACTGGGTCTGCGTGCAGAGCGTGGTCGTCGATCCGCAGGGCAAGCTGTGGGTGCTCGATCCGGCGGCGCCGGCGATGGGCTCGGTCGTGCCCGGCGGCGCCAAGCTCGTCGAGATCGATCTCAAGACCAACAAGCCGGGCCGGACGATCCTGTTCCCCGACGCGATCGCGCCGCAGGGCTCGTACCTCAACGACGTCCGGTTCTCGCGCGACGGCAAGACCGCGTACCTCACCGACTCGGGCGCGCGCGGCGCGCTGGTGACGGTCGATCTCGCCACCGGCCAGGCCCGGCGCGTGCTCGACGGCGCGCCGGCGACCCAGCCCGACAAGACGATGACGGTCAAGGCCGACGGCAAGCCGCTGCGCCGCCCCGACGGCCGCGGCGTCGAGTTCGCCGCCGACGGCATCGCGCTGTCGAACGACGGCAAGACGCTCTACTGGCAGGCGATCCGCGGCAAGACGCTGTACAGCGTGCCGACCGGGATGCTGGCCGGCGCCGTCGATGGCACCAGCGTCGAGCCGGTCGGCGAGAACGGCCCGGCGGACGGCCTGTGGATCGCCCGCGACGCCAAGATGTACGTGTCGGCGCCCGAGGACAGCGCGATCAAGGTCCGCGACCTGACCGCCAAGGGCTCGGCGGCGACCGTGCTGATCAAGGACGCGCGGCTGCGCTGGCCGGACACGTTCAGCGAGGGCCCCGACGGCACGATCTACGTCACGACGTCGCACATCCAGGACTCGGCGTTCTACAAGCCGGGCGCGCCCGCGGCGCTGGCGACCGAGCTGTGGAGCTTCAAGCCCGCGGCCAAGTGAGCGCTACGCCGCGCCTTCGATCGGCAGCAGCGCGCGGAACGTGGTGCCGTCGGCCGTCGACGTGACCGTGATCGTCCCATTGTGGGCGTGGACGATCTCCTGGACGATGTACAGGCCCAGGCCCAGCCCGCCCGGATGGTTGCCGCTGCGCCCGCGCTTGAACGGATCGAACAGGGTCTTGAGCAGATCGGGCGCGACCGGAACGTCGCGGACCGGGTTGGAGACGACGAGGCTGGCGACGCCATCCGCCTCGGCGATCTCGACGATCACCGGGCCACCCGGGCGGCCGTAGACCGCGGCGTTGGTCGTCAGGTTCGCGATCACCTGGCCGAGCCGGCCCGGGTCCCACGTCCCGCGCACCGACTCGCCGCGCAGCTCGAACACGGTCTTGCGGTGGGCCAGGCGGACCTCGTCGAGCACGTTCGAGACCAGGGTATGCAGATCGAGCTCCTGCGGCGCGATCGGGATGCCGCCGCCGAGCCGGACCCGGGTGACGTCGAACAGCTGATCGACGAGCGTGGTCATCCGCCGCGCGCTGTTCTCGATCCGCTGGATCACGCCGACGCTCGCCGGATCGGTCTCGCGCGCCCGCAACAGCTCGATGCCGACCGCCATCGCCGCGAGCGGGTTGCGCAGATCGTGGCCGACGATGCCGAGCATCTCCTCGTGGAACCGCGTGGTCGCGCGCTCGGCCTCGGACCGGATCGCCGCCTCGATCGCCAGCCCGGCGTACTCGAGGCAGGTCTCGATCGCCGCGAGGTCGTGCGCGTCGAACGGCTCGGACGGCTGATCGCGGGTCAGCGTGACCACGCCCTGCGCGAGCCCGCGAACCGGCAGGATCATCACGGCCAGCCCGCGCAGCCCGCACGCGCGGACATACGCCGCGTAGCGCGACGGCAGCCCGGTGAGCGCGCGCTCGGTGCTCGCGAAGCCGTGGACCACCGGATCGGTGATGCCGCCGAGCGGCTCGAGCAGCGCGGCGCCGTCCGGGCTGCGGTGGCGCACCACCGTGCAGCCGGCGGTCGCGCCGGGCAGGAGGTTCGCGGTGCAGCCGTCGCACAGGCCCGCGACCAGCGCGGTCGCGAGCTCGCCGAGGATCACGTCGACCTTGTTCTCGGCCTGGAGCAGCGCGCGGCCCAGCTTGTTGATCGTGACGACCCGGCGCCGCTCCTGCTCCGCGGCGCGCTTGACCTGCGCCTCGCGCAGGATCGCGCTGACCCGGGCGCGCAGCTCCTCGGGCGCGAACGGCTTGGCGACGTAGTCGTTGGCGCCGACGTCGAGCGCGCGGACCACGTCCTCGGTCCCGATCCGCGACGCGGTGATGATCACGACTGGCAGGTCGCGGGTCGCGGGCTCGGCGCGGATGTGGCGGCAGACCTCGTCGCCGGACATCCCCGGCATCACCCAGTCGAGCAGCAGCACGTCCGGCAGCCGCGACGTCGTCCGCAGCCGCTCGACCACGCTCGCGCCGTCTTCGAAGATCTCGAACTGATGCTCCGGTCCGAGCGCCCGCTCGGTATAGGCGATCTGGGTCCGACTATCGTCGGCCAGCCAGATCAGAAACGGTCGGGTGGGCGCCTGCGACACGAACAGCTCCTGGTTATGCACGGTGGGTGATCTCCCGTGCCATCTGATCGAGCGGTACGGAGGTGGCCCCCAGTCCTGCTTCATACACGCTGCGAGGCATGCCGTAAACGACGGAGGTGGAGGCGGATTCGGTAAGCAATGTTCCTCCGGCTGCGGCGATCTGCCTCGCGCCGACCAGTCCGTCGTCCCCCATCCCGGTCAGAACAACGCCGAGCGCGCCGTTGCCGACGGCCGCCGCGCCGGTTCGAAATAGCTCGTTGACCGAGGGAATGAAGGACTGGACCGGCGTGGCAGCGAGGCGCGCGCGCAATGTGGGTCCGTCTCGGTGCACGTGCAAGTGCATTCCAGCGCGCGCGAGCACGGCGAGCCCCGCCACGAGCTCGAGCCCGTCGGAGGCCTCGACCACCCGCATCGCGGACAGCTTGTCGAGCCGCGCCGCGAGCGCCTCGGTGTAGCCGACCGGGATATGCAGCACCATCACGACCGGCGCGGCGAGCGTGGCCGGAAGCCCCGACATGACCATGCTGAGCGCCTGCGGGCCGCCGGTCGACGTGCCGATCATGATCAGCCGCGCGCTGCCCGGGCGGGCCACGAGCGCGGGCTGCAGGGTCGGGGCCGGGGCGGGTGCGGCCGGCGCGGCCCCGCGCTCGGCCGGGACCAGCGCCAGCACCTTGGCGACCAGCTCGTCGCCCAGCTCGTGCAGCCGGTCGGTGGCGAGCGCGGTCGGCTTGGCGATCACGTCGGCAGCGCCGAGCGCGAGCGCCTCGACGCCGAGCTCGGTCTCGATGCCCGAGATGCTGACCACGAGCACGCGCGGCCGGGCGCGGCCCGCGAGCGCGCGCAAGACGCCGAGCCCGTCGAGCTCGGGCATCGTCAGATCGAGCGTGACCACGTCGGGGTCGAGCGCCTCGATCCGTTCGAGGGCGTCGCGGCCATCGCGCGCGGTCGCCGCGACGTCGATCTTGCCGCTCGCGCGCAGGATCCGCGACAGCACCGTGCGCGCGAACGCGGAGTCGTCGACGACCAGGACGCGCGGCCGGCGGCTCACGGCGCGCTCCGGTAGAAGAACGCGTTGCCGCGCTCCTCGCAGACCAGCCGGGTGCCGAACCGCAGCAGCGACTCCGAGACCCCGACCGCGAGCAGCCCGCCCGGCGCCATGTGGCGGAACAGCTGGGCGATCACCTGGATGATCTGCGCGTCGCTGAAGTAGATCAGCACGTTGCGGCACAGGATGGCGTCGAACATGCCGAGGTCATCAGCGACCGGGGTGACCAGGTTCATCGTCGAGAACTGCACGGCGTCGCGGATCCGCGGCGCGAGCGCGAAGCCGGCGGCGGTGCGCGTGACGTAGCGCGCGGCGAGCTCGGGTGGATGATGATCGCGCAGCGCGCGGCGCCCGAGCTCGCCCCGCCGGGCGCGCTCGACCACGACCGGGCTGAGGTCGGTCGCGCGGATCTCGACCTGGTCGAGCACGCCGCGCGCGTCGAGCAGCATCGCGAGCGTGTACGGCTCCTCGCCGGTCGAGCACGCCGCCGACCACACCCGGGCGCGACCGCGCGCGCGGACCTGCGGCACGAGGTGGGAGTCGACCAGCGCGTTCAGCGCGTCGAGCTCGCGGAACAGGTACGTCTCGTGGACGAGCAGCGCCTCGATCAGCGTGGCGAGCTCGGCGCGATCCTCGTCGTCGTAGCGCAGCCGGTAGTAGTAGTCGAGCAGCAGGTCGTAGCCGCGCTCGGCGGCGTGGGCGGTCAGCTTGGCGCCGAACAGGTCGCGGTCGCCGGGGCCGTAGTGCAGCCCGGCCGCCGTCTCGACCAGATCGGAGAAGATCGCGAACAGCTGGGGCGAGAGCGCGGTCACGAGGCGTCCGCCCCGATCGCGGCGCAGACCCGGCGGACCTCGTCGTCCGGGTCGGTGCGCGCGAGCTCGGCGACCGCCGCGCGGCCGCCCTCGGCGCCGATGCCGATCACCGCGCTCGCCGCGGCGCGCCGGGTCGCGGGCGCGGCCGAGCGCAGCGCGGCGAACAGCGCGGTGACCGCGGCGGCGTCACGCATCCGGGCGAGCGCGGCGACCAGCACGCCCGCGGCGTCGTCGTCCGCGGTCGCCAGCCGGGTCGCGATCGCCTGGACCCGCGCGGCGCCGGGCCGCGACAGCGCGAGCTGCACCGGATCCTCGGCGCCGGCCGCGAGCGCGAGCTCGACCAGCGCGGCCGCGGCCGCTGGGCTGGCGTGCTCGGTCAACAGCGACAGCGCCGCGTCGCGCACGGCAGGGTCACCGGCCGCGGCCACCAGCGCCGCGAGCGCCGCCGGCTCGGCCCGGCGCGCCAGGCCGTTGAGCGCGATCAGCCGGGTCGCGGTGTCGGCCGAGCTCGCGGCCTCGAGCAGGAACCCGACCGCGGCGTCGCGCGGCTGCAGCGCCATGCTGGCCAGCGCGGCGCGGCGCTCGTCGACGTCCGCCGAGCGGATCGCCGAGCTCAGCGCCTGCCACGCCGCCGGCGATGACAGGTGCGCGAGCGCCTCGATCGCCGCGATCCGGACGTGCGGGGTCGCGTCCGACAGCCGGCCGACGATCTGCGCCGTGGTCGCGTCGTCGCCGAGCCGGCCCAGGCCCTGGCACGCGTAGTAGCGGACCCACGCGGCGTCGTCAGCGAGCCCGGCCACGAGCCGCCGCGCCGCGTCGTCGCCGCCCCGCCGGCCGATCGTCCGCATCGCCGCGGCCCGCACCGGCTCGCGCGGATCGTGGACCAGCTGGGCGAGCGCCGCGTCGGCCGCGGGGTCGCCGATCAGCGCGAGCGCGCTGACCGCGAGCTCGGCGATCCGCGGATCGCGGTCGGCGATCGCGTCGCGGACGGCGGGCAGCGCCTCGTCGAACCCCATGTACGCGATGATCCGCAGCGCGTGGCGGCGGACCGCGGGCGCGCCGTCGCGCAGCGCGTCGGTCACCAGCCCGGCAGTCTCGCGGCTGCCGAGCGACTGGATCGCCGCGCTCGCGGCGTGGCCGACCCGCGGGTTGACGTCGGCGAGCGCGTCGATCAGCCGCGGCACCGCCGAGGTGTCGCCGATCCGCGCCAGCGCGTCGCACGCCAGCGCCCGGACCTCGGCGGCGTCGTCGTCGAGCAGCGCGCGCACGGCGTCCGCGGCGCGCCGGGTGTGGACGACGGGCAGCACGGCGATCCGGGTCGCGGCGTCGTCGCTGGCGAGCGCGGCGAGCAGCGCGTCGTCCTCGCGGCCCGAGATCCGCTGGATCGCGTCGGTCGCGGCCGCCTGGATCTCGGGATCGTCGAGCAGCGGCGCCAGATCCTGCACGACCCCGCCGTCGCCGACCCGGCCGAGCACGGTCACGATCGCCGTGCGCTCGGCGAGGTCCGCGGTGCGCAGCGCGGCGACGAACCGGCCGAGCCGCGGCGCGATCACCTCGCGCAGCGTCGCCTCGACGTGCTCGGCGGCGCCGTGCCACGCGGCGCGGGCGATCAGATCGCCGAGCGCGAGCGCGACCAGCCGGACCAGCGCGTCGCCGCCGCGCTCGGCCAGCGCCGCGAGCGGCGGGATCGCCTGGGCGTAGCCCGAGCGGCCGAGCGCGCGCGCGGCCTCGATGCGGTAGGTCTCGTCGCCCAGCAGCCGGACCAGCGGCGCGACGACTCGCGGATCGCTGGCGCGGGCCAGGACCTGTAACGCGGGAAAGGTGCGGAAGAAGCTGCCGCTCGCGAGCACCGCGATCAGCGCGTCGATCGCGCGGGCCCCGCCGATCGCGCCGAGCGCCTCGATCGACGCGACCGCAACGTTGTCGTCGTCGCGATCGAGCTGGCGGGCCAGCGCGGGGCTGGCCTCGGTCGCGCCGCGCCGGCCGAGGATCTGCGCCGCGTCGGCCGCGATCTCGGGCCGCGGATCGTCGAGCAGCGCGATCACCGCGCCGATCGCGGTCCCGCCGATCGACGCCGACAGCGCGTCGACTGCGGCGGCGATGCCACGCTCCGACGAGCGCTCGTGGCACAGCCAGTCGCACAGCGGGCCGACCGCGTCGTCGCCCAGGGCGGCGAGCCCGGCGATCACCGCGCGGCGCACCGCCCAGCTCGCGTCGGCCATGCCGGCGATCAGCTCCGTCACGCCGCCGACCCCGGCCAGGACCAGGCGATCGACGCGCTCGACCCGCTGCTGCTCGGCCGGGGTCAGGCTGAGGCCGCGCGGCGTCACGTCGGCTCGCCCGGGGCCGCGGCCCGCTCGGGTGGGACGAGCGCGCTGGCCTGCTCGGCGGTGGCCTGGCGCAGCGCCGCGGCGTCGCGCGCCACCAGCTCGACGTCGGCAGCGTTCTGCGCGGCGGCCTGGAGCTGGGCGTCGAGCGCGGTGGTCAGCTGGCGGCTGCGGTCGCGCAGCTCGCGCATCGCCTGGCTGATCTCGCCGGTCGTCGCCGCCTGCTCGGCGGTCGCCCGGGCCACGCCCTGCAGCACCGTGGTCTGGCGCGCCGCGCCCGCGGCCATCGCGCCGACCGCCTCGGCCTGCTCGGCGACCGCGCGCGCGGTCTGCCGCGCGATCCGGCGGACCTCGTCGGCCTCGTTGACGAGCACGCCGACGCCCTGGGCGTGCTCGCTGGTCGCGGCGGTGATCTCGGTGGCGATCCGCGCGACGTCGCGGATCCCGGTCTCGAGCTCGCGCGCCGCGAGCGTCTGCTCGGCCAGGCCGCGCGCGCTCTGCAGCGCTTGCTTGCGCGCGTTCTCCATCGCCCGCGCGATCTCGCTCGTGCCCTTGGCCTGCTCGCTGACCGCGACGACGATGCGCTGGGTCGCGGTCGCGGCCTCCTGCACGCTGGCCGACATCGCGCCGACGCTGCGCATCTGCTCGGTCATCGCCGCCGTCGTGCTCGCGGTCGCCGCGCGCATCTGCAGCGCGGTCCGCGCCAGCTGGCTGGCGCCGGTCGATTGCTCCTCGGACGCCCGGGTCAGCCGCTCGGCGCTCTGGGTCAGCTGCGACGTCCCCTTGACCAGATCGCGCAGCGCCCGGGCCTGATCGTTGGTCGCGTCGCGGGTCTGCTTGGCCATCGTCCGCATCTCGTTGGCCGAGCGCGCCAGGCCCTGGGTCGCCTGGGTCTGCTCGGTGCTCGCCCGGGCGATGGTCTTGCTCTCGATCTCGAGCCGCGAGGTCGCGGTGGTCACGCTCTGCACGACGCGGACCTGCTCCTCGCTCGCCGCCGCGATGTTCTTGATCGAGCCGTCGAGCAGCTCGACGCCCTGCAGGATGGTCTCGAGCCCGCCGCGCGCGTCCTCGCCGAGCTGCGCGCCCTCGTCGGCGATCCGCAGGCCCTCGCTGCTCGCCGACACCGCGTCGCGCGCGGCGGTCTGCAGCGCGCGGATGATCTTGGTGACCTCGCTCGCCGATACCGCGGCGCGATCCGCGAGCGCGCGGACCTCCTCGGCGATCACCGCGAAGCCGCGGCCGTGCTCGCCGGCGCGCGCGGCCTCGATGCTGGCGTTGAGCGACAGGAGGTTGGTCCGGTCGGCGATCAGGTTGATGGTCTGGACGATGTCGCCGATCTCCTCGGCGCGCTTGCCCATCTCCTTCATCACGCCCGCGCCCTCGACCATCACCTGGCGGATCTTGGCCAGGCCGCTGATCGTCCGGCCGACCGTGACGCCGCCGGCGCGCGCCGAGCCGGCGACCCGGGCCGAGGTCGCGCGGGTCTCGTCGACCACCCCGACGATCTTGCGGGTCACGACGTCGAGCTGGCCGGCGGCGACCGCGTTCGACGACGCCAGCGCGCTGACCTCCTGCGCGGACTGCGCGACCGCCTGGGCCGAGCGCGCGATCTGGTCGATCGCGGCGGCGTTGCCGTCGATCACGACCGAGACCTTCTCCGACGTCGCGGCGACCTGCTCGACCGAGGCCGCGACCTCGGCCAGGCCGCTCGCCGAGCTGGTCGCCGACTCCTCGAGCGAGCCGGCCAGCTCGGTCACGACCCGGACCGAGCGCGCCAGCTGCTCGGCGGTCGCCGAGGTCTCCTCGACCGAGCTCGCGGTGTCGGCCGCGTCGCCGACCACGCGCTCGATCGCGGCGGTCAGCGTGCGGAACCCGGTGGCGACCCCGTCGACCCGCTCGCCGACCTGACGCGCGTCGGTGGCGAGCCGGCCCGCGCCGGCGGCCATCTCCTCGGCCGTGCTCGCGACCTCCTCGACCGTGCCCGCGGTGTCCTGGCCGCGCGCGGCGGTCGCGGCGATCCCCGCGCTGGTCTCGGCGCTCGACGCCGCGAGCCGCTGGGCGAGCTCGGCGAGCTCGGTCGCGCTCGCGGAGCTCGCCTTGAGCGTCCGCGCGGTCTGCTCGAGCGTGGTCGCCGTGCTCTCGCTGCCCCGGGCGAGCAGCTCGGTGTCCTTGCGCACGGCGCCGACCGAGGCCGCGACCTCCTGCAGGCCGGACGCGGTCGCCTCGAGGCCGGCCAGGACCTGCGCGGCATCGCCGGCGACGGCGGACTGCGATCGGGTCAGCTCCTCGGCGGCCGTCGCGGTCTGGGCGATGCTGGACGCGACGCCGTCGAGCGTGGCGCGCGCCTGCGCCGCGCTGGCCTGCTGGGCCGGGCCGGCCTCGGCGAGCCGGGCGGCGGCGACGTGGAGCGATTGCGCGAGGTCATGGAGGTCGTGGAGGGCGGGCGTGGGCTCGCTGGCTCCGGGCTGCTGCTTGGTCATGACGCTAGGTCCTCTCCGATCAGTCGCGGCACATCCACGATCAAGAACAAGCGACGTCCGACGGTGACGACGCCCGTGACGAAGCCGTGCGCCTGCTGCTTGATCAGCTCCGGCGCGTCCTGGAAGCTCGCCGGGTCGAGGCGGACGACCTCGCGCGCGCTGTCGACCAGCAGGCCCGCGACCCGCGCGCCGATCTGGACGACGATCACCCGGTTGCCGAGCGCACGCTCGGCCGGCGGCAGGCCGAACCGGATCCGCAGATCGACGACCGGCACGACCCGGCCGCGGACCTGGACCAGGCCGGCGACGTAGGCCGGCGCGCCGGGCACGTGGGTCGCGGCCTCGAACGCCTCGAGGTGCAGGACCTGCGACGCGGGCAGCACGTACTCCGCGGTCCCGACGCGAAACGCGACGTGCAGCATCAGGCATGCCTTTCGGCGCCGTGCGTGCACAGCGCGTGGAGATCGAGCACCAGGGTCGGCCGGCCGTCGCCGAGGTCGGTCGAGCCGGCGATGCCGGGGACCTTGACCAGCATGTCCTCGACCGGGCGGACCACGACCTCGTGGCGGCCGAGCATCCGGTCGACGGTGAAGCCGACCGGCGTGCCCTGGCGGCGGACCACGATCGCCTTGCGCGCCGCCGCCCCGTCGGCGATCGCGAACAGCACGCCGAGCGAGCGCAGCGGGATCGCCTGGCCGCGGCGCTCGGTGATGCGCACCGGGGCGCGCGCGCCGGCGGTCGCGGGCGGCAGCAGGTCGCGGCCGTCGCCGAGCTCGAAGATCTCCTCGATCGACGACACCGGCGCGACGAAGGTCTGCGCCCCGCACACGAACGAGAACACCTCGACGACCGCGATGGTCAGCGGCACGCGCAGGGTGAACGCGGTGCCGGCGCCGAGCGTGGACGAGACCAGCAGCTCGCCGCCGAGGTCGCCGGTCGCGATCCGCCGGACGATGTCCATGCCCAGGCCCCGGCCGCTGGTCCGCGTGACCTCGTCGCGGGTCGAGAACCCCGGCGCGGTCAGCACCTCGAGCAGCTCCGCGTCGCTGTCGGCCGGGCGGCCGGCGCGGGCGGCGACTGCCCGGCGATCGATGCCGCGGCCATCGTCGCGGACGACCAGCTCGAGCCGGTTGCCGCCGACGGCGTGGCAGCTCACGGTCACGGTGCCGATCGGCGGCTTACCGCGCGCGACCCGCTCGGCCGCGGGCTCGATCGCGTGATCGACGGCGTTGCGCACCAAGTGGATCAGCGCCGGCAGCAGCCGGTCGGCGACCGCCTTATCGAGCTCGGCGTCGCGGGCCTCGAGCACGAGCTGGACGTCCTTGTGGCCGCCGCGCGCGAGGCTGCGGACCAGCAGGGTGAGCGGCTCGAGCACCTCGGCCGCGCGGACCATCCGCACGCGCAGGATCGCGCGGCGCAGGTCGCGCAGCTGCCGGCTCTGGATCGCGGCGATCTCGCGCAGGCCGCGGGCGTCGTGGCCGCGCTCGACGTGGGCGGCGATCTCGCGCTCGAGCCGGAACTGCGAGACGATCATCGTCGACAGCTGATCCTGGAGCTCGTCGAGCCGACCGAGCTCGACCCGGACCAGCGACCGGCCGATCGCGCCGCCGACCGCGGGCTCGGCGGGCAGATCGATCACGCCCGGGGGCAGGCCCGGGATCACGCTCGCGATCGCGGCCCGGATCGGCTCGGAGGCGGCCGGCTCGGGGACGGCCGGCTCGGGGACGGCGGCCTCGGCGGGCGGCGCGGGATCGTACAGCTCGACCATCGCGGCCTCGCCGACCGCGGCGGCCTCGGCCAGCGCCGCCGGCGCCGCGTCGCTGATCGCGATCAGCTCGAACGCGATGCCTGCGCCCTTGCCCGGCGTC
>DASWOO010001017.1:0-4426 GCA_036404335.1 Kofleriaceae bacterium | reverse complement strand
CGACGCATGAAGCTGGTCGCGAAGTACACGCTGGTCCTGGTCTCCGCGATCGCGATCGCGCTGTCGGCCCTGACCGTGTACCGGATGAACAGCGACCGCGAGAGCTTCGAGAACGACATGGGCGTCGACCACCGCGTGGTCGGCCGGGTGCTGCAGGCGATCGCGGTCGACGAGTGGCGCGAGGCCAGCGTCCATGGCGTGTCGGGCTCCGAGCTGGTCCAGCACCTGATCGACCGCGCCAACGACACCGGCGGCCCGACGCGGTTCGAGTGGACGCCCCAGGTCGGTCCGCGCGACGAGGCCCGCGGCGAGGAGGGCGAGGAGTACGTGTCGCGGTTCCCGGTCCGGGTCGGCGGCGTCGCGGTCGGGACGATCATCGTGCGTGAATCGCTGAAGGACACGGAGCGGCTCGTGCATCACGGCATCGTGCTGAGCGTGCTGAGCGTCGGGTTGATCGTCGGCCTGTCGCTGATGGCGTCGCTCGTGCTCGGCCGGTGGCTGGTCGGCAAGCCGATCAGCCAGCTGGTCGACAAGGCGCGACGGGTCGGCCGCCGCGAGTTCGGCGGCGCCGTCGAGATCCGGCGGGCCGACGAGCTGGGCGAGCTGGCGTCGGCGATGAACGCGATGAGCGGCGAGCTGGCCCAGGCCCTGGCCCAGATCACGATCGAGACCGACGCCCGGATCCGCGCCGTCGAGCAGATGCGCCACGCCGACCGGCTGTCGACCGTCGGCAAGCTCGCCGCCGGCATCGCCCACGAGCTCGGCACCCCGCTCAGCATCGTCGCCGGCCACGCCCAGATGATCGCCAGCCGCGAGGTCACCGGCGACACCGCGCTCGACAGCGCCGGCGCGATCGACCGCGAGGCGACGCGGATGAGCCGGATCGTCCGCCAGCTGCTCGACTTCGCGCGCCGGCGCGGCCCCGAGGGCACGACCAGCGACGTCCGGACGATCGCCGACCGCTGCCTGACCCTGCTCGCGCCGATGGCGGTCAAGGCTGGGATCGAGACCCGGCTCGACGTACCGTCGGGGCTGCCGGTGATGATCGACGAGAACAACCTGCAGCAGGTGCTGACCAACCTCCTGGTCAACGCGGTGCAGGCGATGCCGACCGGCGGCGCGCTGGCGATCACCGCGTGCCCCGACCGCAGCGCGCCCCCCGACGAGCCGGCCCGGCCGGCCGCGGCGTGCGTGCGGGTCGACGTCACCGACACCGGCACCGGCATCGCGCCCGACGTGCTGGCGCATATCTTCGAGCCGTTCTTCACCACCAAGCAGGTGGGCGACGGCACCGGGCTCGGGCTCGCCGTGATCTACGGCATCGTCGACGATCACCAGGGCTGGATCACGGTCGACAGCAGCGCGCGCGGCACCAGGTTCTCGATCTACTTGAAGGAGGCGACTGCGTGACCAAGGCCAGCGTACTGGTCGTCGACGACGACCCGGGCATGTGCGCGATGCTCAGCTCGCGGCTCACCAACCGTGGCTTCGCGGTGACCACGGCGTCGACCGGTGCCCAGGCGATCGAGGTCGCGCAGCGCGACGACATCGAGATCGTGGTCAGCGACGTCAACATGAAGGGCATGAACGGCGTCGAGCTGTGCCAGCGGCTGCTCGAGCACCGGCCGCAGCTGCCGGTGATCCTGATCACGGCGTTCGGCTCGATGGACCTCGCGATCCAGGCGATCCGCGCCGGGGCGTACGACTTCGTGCCCAAGCCGTTCGAGATCGATCAGCTGGTGATGGCGATCGAGCGCGGCGCGACCCTGGCGCGGCTGACCGACGAGGTCCAGCGGCTGCGCCGGGCGGTGGCGCCGGTCGGGTTCGGCGAGCTGATCGGCGAGAGCCCGCGGATGAGCGAGCTGTACACGCTGCTCGGCAAGATCTCGGCGTCGTCGGCGCCCGTGCTGGTGACCGGCGAGAGCGGCACCGGCAAGGAGCTGGTGGCGCGCGCGATCCACGCCGCCGGCGAGCGCGCGCGGGGGCCGTTCGTTGCGGTCAACTGCGCGGCGATGCCGGCGCAGCTGCTCGAGAGCGAGCTGTTCGGCCACGACAAGGGCGCGTTCACCGACGCCAAGACCGCCAAGCCCGGGCTGTTCGTCGCGGCGCGCGGCGGCACGATCTTCCTCGACGAGATCGGCGAGCTGCCGCTCGAGGTCCAGCCCAAGCTGCTGCGCGCGCTGCAGGAGCACGCGGTCCGGCCGGTCGGCTCGACCAGCGAGGTCGCGTACGACGCCCGGCTGATCGCGGCGACCAACCGCAACCTCGAGACCATGGTCGAGGAGCACACGTTCCGCGAGGATCTGTACTTCCGGATCAACGTGCTGTCGGTCGAGCTGCCGCCGCTGCGCAACCGCGGCGGCGACGTGCTGGTCCTGGCCAGCCACTTCCTGGACAAGATCTCGGCGCGGGCGCGCAAGCGGATCGTCGGGTTCTCGCCGGAGGCGGCGCAGAAGCTGATGGCTTATGCCTGGCCGGGCAACGTCCGCGAGCTCGAGAACTGCATCGAGCGCGCGGTCGCGCTGGCGTCGTTCGATCAGATCGCGGTCGGCGACCTGCCCGAGAAGGTCCGGGCGTTCCGCTCGACCCAGATCGTGCTGAGCAGCGACGATCCGAGCAGCTTCGTCACGCTCGACGAGCTCGAGCGCCGCTACGTCGCCCGGGTGCTCGACGGGATGAACGGCAACAAGGCCGCCGCCGCCCGGGTGCTCGGCATCGAGCGTAAGACGCTGTACCGCATGCTCGAGCGCTGGGGCGAGCACACGCCGGGCGAGTAGCTATTCGTCGGCGGCGACCTGGCGCTCGGCGATCGCCTTGTGCGGCCGGCGGACGGCGAGCTTGCCGCCGGGCGCGCCGCGGTCGATCCACGACGCCACGCGGTTGAAGTCGTCGAACCGGACGAGCTTGCCGTCGGCCCCGAGGAACGCCATGACCACCGCGCGCTGGTTGAACCTGGCGCCGGCGACGAAGCAGTAGCCGGCCGGCTTGGTGTAGCCGGTCTTGCCGCCGGTCACGTTCCACTTGCCGATCACCAGCGGCTGGTTGGTCGAGACGTAGTGGATCCGGGCGTATCGATCCTTGGACACCACGTCCGCGGTGTCTTGCCGCATGACCTCGGCGATCGTGTCGTCGGCGAGCGCGGCCCGGAGGGCGATCGCCATCTCCCGGGCGGTGGACACGTTGCCGTGCAGCCCGGTCGGGTCCGTCAGCCGGGTCTTCTTCAGGTGCAGATCCTTGGCGATCTGAGACATTGCCGACACCAGCTCGTCCGGAGTCATGCCGGCGGCGCGGCCCAGGGCGGTCGGCGCCCGGTTGTCGCTGGCGACCAGCATTGCGCGTAACAGGTCTTTATTGCGGAACTTTTGGCCGATGTCTAGCCGGGTCCGGGCGCCGCCCGCCGCGTACTTGGCGTCGGTCTTGGACATCTCCGTCCAGCCGTCCAGATCGAGCTTGCGGGTGACCGCCATCGCCACGAAGATCTTCGTGGTCGACGCGATCGGCCGGATGTCGTCGGCATCCTTGCCAAAGATCTCCTCGCCGGACTCGGCATCGATCACGATCGCCGACCTGGATTGCACGTCAGGCAGGCTGTCTGCGTGAGCAGATCGGCTTGCTATGACACCAAGAACAGCGCAGAACACCAGGGCGCGCATGGGGGAACATCGTGACACGACGCGAGCCTTGTCGCGACTTTCGGGCCTATCAAGGATAGGATGATGTTCGGCGGAGACTCCATGGACCCCCAGCAAGGGCCCGCGCAGCCAGACTTTCTCATCGGGCAAACCATCGGCAACTATCGGGTGACCGAGAAGTTGGGCGAGGGTGGCATGGGCTCGGTGTATCTGGCGTTGCACCCGCACATCGGCAAGAAGGTCGCGCTCAAGGTCCTGCACTCCGAGCTGTCCAACAACCAGGACGTCGCGACCCGGTTCTTCAACGAGGCCAAGGCGGTCAACGACATCGGCCACCCGAACATCGTCGACATCGTCGACTTCGGCATCATCCAGGCCGGCGCGGGTCACGACCAGCTCGTGTACTTCATCATGGAGTACCTGGCCGGGGTCACGCTGTCGCAGCTGATCCGGTCCGAGGCGCCGCTGCCGCCCGAGCGCGCGCTGACCATCGGCCTGCAGGTCGCCGACGCGCTGTCGGCGTCGCACAAGTGCGGCATCGTCCACCGCGACCTCAAGCCCGACAACATCATCCTGATCCAGCGCGGCCGGGAGCGCGACTTCGTCAAGCTGCTCGACTTCGGCATCGCCAAGCTGACCGGCGGCGACGCGATGGGCTCGCATCGCACGCGGACCGGCATCGTGATGGGCACGCCGGCGTACATGTCGCCGGAGCAGTGCGAGGGCAAGGACACCGTCGATCACCGGACCGACGTCTACGCGCTCGGCATCGTGCTGTACGAGATGCTGACCGG
>DASWOO010001016.1:0-8875 GCA_036404335.1 Kofleriaceae bacterium | reverse complement strand
AACATGGTGCAAAAGCTTGCCGTCGCATGGCTGGTGGCGCTCCTTGCGATCCGGTCGGCGACGGCGGCCCCGATCGACAAGCGGCTCACGTCGCCCCTGGGATGCGATCGGCTGACGATCGCTGATGGTCTGCCGAACTCCGACGTGACCGCGGTCGCGCAGGACGCGCGCGGCTTCATGTGGTTCGGCACGCAGGACGGGCTGACCCGCTACGACGGGACCCGGATGACGGTGTACCGGCCCAACGACAAGGATCCGCGCTCGATCTCGTCGGGGTACATCACGTCGCTCGCGCTCGACAGCAGCGGCAAGCTCTGGGCCGGCACCTCGGAGCACGGCGTCAATCTCTACGATCCCGAGACCGATAGCTTCGAGCGGATCGGCGCGGGCGCGGGCAAGGGCGGGCTGACCTCCGACGGCATCACCGCGATCGTGCGCGACGCCAAGAACCGGATCTGGTTCGCGATGAGCGAGGGCGGGTTGAACCGCTACGACCCGGCGACCAGGACCGTGGTCGCGTATGTCGCCAAGCCGCTCGACCTGCCGATCACGGCGATCAACGCCGCGCCCGACGGCAACCTGTGGCTCGGCACCTCCACCGGCACGGTGCTGCGCTGGAACCCCGACGACGCCAAGGCGACCGCCAGCTTCCAGCCGATCGCCGACGCGGCGCGCACCAGCTCGATCACCGCGATCCGCGCGCGGACCAACGGCGAGATCTGGATCGGGACCGACACCGAGGGCCTGTTCCGGCTCGATCCGGCGACCAAGCAGGTCACCGCGTACCGGTCCGACGCCAATGACTGGGGCTCGATCAGCGATAACCACGTCGCCGTCCTGGTCGAGGATCGGCACCACGTGCTGTGGATCGGCACCGCCAACGGGCTCGACCAGATCGCCGACACCGGGCGGGTCACGCGCTACCAGCACGACCCGAACGATCCCGACAACTCGATGAACCTGGCGTTCCCGCAGGTCGAGTCGCTGTTCCAGGACGCCGGCGGCGTGATGTGGGCCGGCGGCTTCACCGTCGGGATCTGCAAGTTCGCCGAGGCCCGGATGAAGTTCGGGCACTACCGGATGACCTCGTACGCCAAGTCGCTGTTCCAGGATCCCGACGGCGCGCTGTGGGTCGGCACGCTCAACGGGCTCTATCACTACGACTGGACGACCCAGCGGATCGCGATCTATCACAGCCTCGGCCGCCCGGTCGGCGCGGTGAAGGAGCCGCTCACGCTCGAGTCCGAGTGGCTGATCGCGCTGCACAAGGACCACCGCGGCACCCTATGGATCGCGTTCGGCCGCAAGGGGCTCGTCGGGTTCGACCCCGCGACCGACACCTACCGGCAGTACCTGTCGAACGCCGACGACCCCAACAGCCTGCCGGTCGATACGATCCTGAACATCGCCGAGGACGACCGCGGCGTGCTGTGGCTCGCGACCTGGGGCGGCGGCCTGGTCCGGTTCGATCCACGGTCCGAGACGTTCACCTCGTTCACGACCAACGACACCAGCGGCATCACGTCCAACTTCCTGTACGCGGTGTATCCGGATCCCAAGGAGAAGGACACGCTGTGGGTCGCGACCGCCAAGGGCGGCCTCGATCGCTTCGATCAGGTGAAGCACACGACCAGGGCCTACCGCCACGACGAGAAGGACGCGGCGAGCCTGAGCGGCGACGACATTATCAGCGTGTATCGCGAGCCGGGCGGCCTCTTGTGGCTGGGCACGTACAGCAGCGGCTTCGACCGGCTCGATCCCCAGACCGGCAAGGCCGAGCGGTTCACGACCGGCAACTCGCGGCTGACCAACGATACGATCTACGGCATCGTCCCCGACGACGCCGGCAAGCTGTGGCTCAGCACCAACGGCGGCGGCCTCTTGCAGTTCGATCCGCAGACCAAGCAGTTCCTCGCGTACGACTCGTCGCAGGGCGTCCAGGACAACGAGTTCAGCCAGGGCGCGTTCCTGCGCGGCAAGTCCGGCCAGCTGTTCTTCGGCGGCCCGCGCGGGTTCAACGCGTTCTACCCGCGCGACATCAAGCAGGACCCGTACGTGCCGCCGGTCGTGGTCACCGGGTTCAAGCGGTTCAATCAGGATCTGGCGCCCGGCAGCCCGGTCTGGACGTTGCCGGCGATCACGATGTCGTACTCGGACTCGTTCGAGGTCCAGTTCGCGGCGCTGGCGTTCGCGGCGCCCAAGCGGAATCGCTACGCGTACCAGCTCGAGGGCTTCGACGGGAAGTTCATCGAGACCGACCGGCCGTTCGCGACCTACACCAAGCTGTCCGGCGGGCACTACACGCTGCGGATCCGCGCGGCCAACCAGGATGGCGTGTGGAACGAGCAGGGTGTCGCGCTGAAGCTGACGATCACGCCGCCGTGGTGGCGATCGTGGCAGGCGTACATCGCCTACGTGATCCTGTTGATCGGCGCGGTCGTCGCCGTGCTGCGGATCCAGCGCGCGCGCGTGATGCAGGTCCAGCGCGAAGGCCGGCTCGCGGTCGTCGAGCGCGATCTGGCGCTGACCGGCGCGGTCCAGACCGGGTTTCTCCCCGAGCAGAACGAGATCACCACGCCGCAGTTCCATCTGGTCAGCGTGTACCGACCGGCCGAGTCGTGCGGCGGCGACTGGTGGTGGCACGAGCCGCTGCCGGGCGGCCGCCACCTGGTGATGGTCGGCGACGTGACGGGGCACGGCCCCGGGCCGGCGATGGTGACCGCGGCGGTCGCGACCGCGCTCCGCGTGCTGGTCAGCACCGGGGTCACCGACGTCGAGCACACGCTCGCGCTGCTCAACCGCGAGGTGCTGCGCGTCGCGAAGGGCAAGTACCACATGACGATGGCGGCGATCGAGCTCGACGAGACCACCGGCTACTGGCGGCTGTTCAGCGCGGGCTCGCCGCCGCTCCTGACCCTGGGCGAGCACGGCGAGCACCGCGTCCACTTCTGCCCGGGCGCGCCGCTCGGGACCGAGGTCGGCTTCGAGCTCGGCGTCATCGACGGCACGCTGCAGCGCGGCGACCGGGTGATGGCCTACACCGACGGCATCCCCGAGCTCCAGCTGCCCAACGGCCAGATGCTCGGCATGCGCAAGTTCGCGCAGACCTTCGAGCGGACCGGCGGCCAGTCGCTGCGCGACGCGGCGGCGACGATCCTGGGCCACGCCGATCAGATCCGCGGAGATCAGCCGCAGAACGACGACTGGACGTTCACGCTGATCGAGTGGCGCTAGGCCCCAGGCTCGGCGACCCGGACCAGCGTCCGGCCGCGGGTCTGGCCGCGCAGCATCGCCTTGGCGGCGCCGGGCACGTCGTCGAGCGCGACCTCGTGGATGATCGACGCGGCGAGGTCGAGGACGCCGGTCTCCTCCTGGATCTGCGCCCACCACTGCCCGCGGGCGGGCAGGGGCGTCGACGGCATGTCGATGCCGAGCAGCTTGATCCCGCGCAGGATCAGCGGGAACACCGTGCTGTGGAACGCCGGGCCACCCGCGACGCCGATCGCGGCGATCGCGCCGGCCTTCTTCGTCGTGCGCATCAGGTAGGCCAGGGTGGCGCCGCCGACCGAGTCGAGGCTGCCGGCCCAGCGCTCGGCCTCGAGCGGCCGGGTCGATTCGGCCGAGGTCTCGGCCCGGCTCAGGATCTCGCTCGCGCCGAGCTGCCGCAGATAACTCTCAGCGTCGGGCTTACCGGTGCTCGCGGCGACCGTGTAGCCCCGGCGGGCCAGCAGCGCGATCGCCAGGCTGCCGACGCCGCCGGTCGCGCCGGTGACCAGGACGGGGCCCCTGGCCGGGGTCAGCCCAGCGTGCTCGAGCTCGCGGATCGCCATCAGCGCGGCGACCCCGCCGGACAGCACGAGCGCCTCCCGGTAGCCGAGCTCGGCGGGCAGCGCGACGATCGCGTCGCCGGGCACCCGCGCGTACGCGCTGTAGCCGCCGTGCTGCGAGATGCCGAGCCGCTGGCCGAAGTCGAGCGAGATGACCCGGTCGCCAACGCGAAACGCCGGGTCGCTGGACTCGACGACTTCGCCGGTCAGCTCGAGGCCGGGCACCAGCGGGCAGGCCTGCGCGATCTTGCCGTTGTTCGTGCAGACCAGGGCGTCCTTGTAGTTCATCGCCGAGTACCCCACGCGGACGAGGACCGGGCCCGCCGGCAGGTCGCCGGGGCCCAGCTCGCGGACCGCCGCGGCGAACTGGCCGTCGGTCTGCGTGGTGAGGAAGGCCCGGAACGCGGCGGGCGATGCCGCCCCAGAGGATGCCGTCATGCCGGCGATCCTAGCGCAAGCGCTACGGCGCGTCGACGCAGGTCTCGGGCGCGCCGGCGTCGACCGGCGGCAGGTCGCACGACTGGCCGGTCGTGTAGTCGCGGGCGCATTCGCACCGGCAGCGCGACGGCTCGTCGCCGCAGGTCGGGACGATCGTGATCGACGCCGACGCCTGCTTGCCGCTGGCGTCCTCGACGAGCACGTTGACGATGTACGGCACCTCGTGCAGATCGCGCGTCGCGGTCAGCACGGGGCACACCGGCAGGTTGCCGAACGTCGTCACCGACGAGACGCCCCAGCCGTCGGCGCCGACCTCGAGCAGGGTCGGGCGCTTGTCGATCGACAGGATCTCACCGGTGCACGCGTCGACCAGCGCCGTGGTCAGGTTGAGCCGGCAGCCGTCGAGGTTGCGCGCGCGGGCGCCGATCAGGATGATCCAGCCGCCCTGGGGCGGCGGGATCAGCGGCACCGAGGCCTGCGCCTGGGTCTTGCTGATCGTGGCCTGATCGGACCCGAGGTTCACGATCTCCAGCTCGGCCGGCGCCGTGAGGTCGCCGATCGGGCAGGACTTCGGCATGGCATCGGGCTTGTCACCGCCGCCGCCGCCGCATCCGAGCAGCGTCGCGGCGAGGAGCAGGTGCCGTACAACGAGGCGAGTCACGCGCTAGGTCTACAGGCAGAAGACGTCGGAGTCGACCTTCGGGTAGTAGTAGAGGAACACGTTGCAGTGCTCGCCGATGTCGGTAATGCCGCCGAACGTGTAGCAGCAGTCGTTCTGGTGCAGCGGGTCCTTGGCGTTGACGTCATCGCAGCTGAACTCGGCCGGCGGCGCCCACTGATATTCGCAGTCCCACCAGATGCCGGTGTTCTGCGGCGCGGGCACGCTGAGCCCGGTCGCCATCGGCGGGTCGTTCCAGTCGTTGCTCTGATAGAACATCGAGGAGGCGTCCGGGTGGCCGATCGACTTGCCGTCCCACGGGAAGATCGAGAACGACTTGCCGCGGCTGTGGAAGTGGCCGTTGGCCGCGGCGATGGTCACCGCGCCGGGGAACTTGCAGGCGCCCGAGAACGTCGGGTTGGGCTGGCTGGCGCAGACCCGGATGTTCTGCTGCGTCGCGAACAGCGAGCCCATCTCGGTCGGGGTCGACGGGTCGGTGCGCTGGTAGAAGTTGATGCCGACGCGCGCGCCGTACAGCGTGGGCTGCTCGGTCGAGTTCACGTAGTGCGTCTGCACCATCAGCATCTCGCCCGGGGTCATCTTGATCGCGACGCCCTCGGGGAGCTTCCAGTCGGTCTCGAGCTCGTCGATCTCGGCGTGCTGGGAGTTGGCGACCAGCGGCCAGTCCGCCCAGTTCGAGCTGCCCCAGCACGGGTTGTTCTTGTAGTCGTCGGCGCCCTCGACCACGGTCGCCGGGTAATCACCCAGCGTGGTCTTCTTGCCCTTGGCGGGGTCGAGATCGATGATCGTCTTGACCCGGAACACGTTGACGTGGTGGCTGCCGGGGTTGATCGCGGTCAGGACGCGGTCGATCCAGTAGTCCTGGCCGTTCGCGATGTCGGGCGCCTTGATGAAGTAGCAGTTCTGGCTCTCGTGGCCCGGCTGGACCTCGAACTCCGGCACGCGCAGCGAGAAGCCGTTCGTGCCCTTCAGATCCTCGAGCGTCCACGGGGTGAACGCATCGTCACCACCGCCATCGCTCTTGCTGTTACTGCAGCTGTTCTGCGCGAGCGAAACGCCCGCGAGGAGGAGAATCGGAAGCAACTTCATGGAGAGACCTTTCTGATCGACGAGCCGCCATAGTACGTCAGGAAACCGCTGGTGGTGAGCGGAAGCGTATCGAACATCCCCCCAACCGCCCACAGTCCACCTTCGGGGTCGACCCACGCGGCGTGGAACGGGAGCTGGGTCACAGCCTGCTTCAGGACGGTCCACGCGCCCGCGGCGCGCTGCGCCACGACGCCGGCCTCGCCGACGGCATAGACCCGGTCGCCGCCCGCCGCGACGCCGCGCCACGCGACCGGGACCAGCGTTGGTTGGGCCACCCAGCCGGCGCCGGCGTTCTCGAGGATGTCGCCCTGGCCGGTGGCGCCGCCGACCGCGACGACGTCATCGGCCGTGGTCACGATCGAGAACAGCGACGACGTCACCGTCGACGGCACGCGGCTGAGCGCGGCGCCGTCCCAGTGCAGGGTCACGCCGCCGCCGCACGAGATCCAGACATCGTCGCTGCGCTGGCCGTGGACCTTGAGCACGAGATCGGGCACGCCCCCGGCCGGCGGCGCCGCGTCGGCCCACTGCGTGCCGTCGTAGTGCCAGACGATGCCGTGGCCGTCATCGCCCTTGCCGACGGCCCAGACGTCGTTCGCCGAAGCGCCCCACATCCCGAACACGATGCCGCTGCGCGGCGTGGTCATCGGTGCGAACGCGCCGGCGTGATAGCGCAGGATCGTGCCGCCCGAGCCGGAGAACAGCACGTCGCCGCCATCGAAGCCGAACACCCACCACAGGTCGACGCCGCGCGCGCCGCTGTCGACGCGGCTCCAGGTGTCTCCCGTCCGGTGCAGCACCGTGGGCGCGCCGGTCGCCTGGCTGCGGCCGCCGCTGACCCAGACATCGCTGGCGCTCGTGCCCCAGACCGACAGCAGCGACGCCGGCTCGTTCGAATCGACCAGCTGCCAGTCCGCGCCCGGATCGCTACTGGCGCAGGCGGTGACCACCAGCAAGAGTGCCAATCGACCTGACATTGCGGCGGACTGTAGGCCAGCGCGTCGCGGATCGCCAGACATCACTTGCCGGCGAGCTCGCCGCCTTGCTCGGGCACGGCGACGCCGGGCACGGGCGTGAATGGCTCGACCATCAGCGGCGCGTGGCCGGGCATGGTGAGCATGAAGCGGTGCTCGTGGTTCGCCGAGACCAGCACGTCGGCAGGCGTGTATGCGTGATCGGCCGACGGAGGTACCCCGACCTCGACGATCCGCGCGCCCGGCGGCCGCGACACGAAGTGGACGGCGACCGCGCCGACCGGAGGCGGCAGTGGCGCGGCCACCGCCGGGCGCTCCTCGGTCGCCGGCGCGAGCGGGAGCGGCGCGCGCGCGTGCTTCACGGCGATGCCGGCGACCGCGATCACCGCGATCGCCGCCACCGCGCCCAGCGCGATCGCGACGCGCCGCCGCGCGCCCGCCCGGGTCAGCCGCCGCCGCGCGGCCCCGGCGCCGGTGCGCCCCGCCGGCGCGCTGTGGATCACGCCGAGCTGCGCCAGCGCGCCCGCCGGCGCGCCGAGCTCGAACACGCACAGCGCCTCGGTCGCGATGCCGGGGATCACGTGAAAGCACACCGCCGTCGCGGCCTGGGCGATCAGGTACAGGCCCATGCCCGCGCCGCCGCCGACCTCGCCGACCGGCCGCGCGGCGTGCAGGCCGTCGTCCAGCCGGTGGAGCACGGTCGCGCGGTCGAGCGAGCCGAATCCGTCGCGCACCGCGACGGCGAACCGCGCGCCGTCCCACGCGTAGTCGACGACGACGTCGCGATCGGTGCGCAGCGCGCGGCGCGCCCGCGGCGAGACGCCGGCGAACACCTGCCGGCCACGCGCGTCGACCGGCGCAGCGTAGAGCGCGTTGGTCACCAGCTCGTCGATCGCCTGCTCGATCGCCGCGCGCAGCCCGGCCGGCAGCCGCGCCTGCTCGACCAGCGCCGCGACCTGGGCCAGGCACCGCGCCTTGGCCTCGTGATCGCCGACGTGGTGCGTGGCGATCGGCGTGCCCGGCGCGACCGCGCCGTCGAGCCCCGACAGCTCGCCGGTGATCACGCGGTGGGCCAGCGCGACCAGCTGGCGCGGCGCGAGGCCGTGGCCGCCGACCACCGCGGCGACGTCGGGCGAGGCCTGGAGCAGCGCGACCGCGGCGTCGAGCCCGGTGCCGGGCGCGAGCGCGATGATCGGCCGGCACGCCGGCAGCGGCTGGTCGGTGACCTGGATCAGCCACAGCGCCGGATCGCTGGCCTCGCTCCCGCTGCGGTAGACGTCGAGCTCGCAGGCCAGGCCGGCGCCGAGGCGCTGGGCCAGGGCATCGTCCGCGGCGATGACGACGGCGCGCCGGACAGACCTCGCCATCGCTGCCTAGCCTAGCGCGTGCCCAGGACGTAGCCGATCACGATCAGCACGATCGCGACGGCGATGATCACCGCGATGCGGGTCGCGGCGCGCCGCGGCGGCGAGCCGAGCTGCGGCCGGGGCAGGGCGGCGACGGGCGGGGTGGGCGGCAGCGCGATCCGGGCGGGGCGCGGCGGCGGCTCGGTGCGGGGCAGCGTGTCGAGGTTGGGCCGCTGCGGATAGGTGTGCGAAACGTCGAGCGGCTGCCGCCGGCTGCTCGACATCGAGCCGTCGGTGACCGAGCCGACCGAGCCGTCGCGGCCGATCAGCGTCCGGTCCTCGGTCAGGATCTGCGCGATCTCCGGCAGCGAGCCATCGGGGTCGGGCGGGAACACCTGGGTGAGGGCGTAGGCGATGTGGGGCGCCGAGCTCTCGATGCCGAACTGGCGGGCGATCTCGGTCAGCTCGTTGGCGACTTCCTGTCCGGTCTGCGGACGGTCGTCGGGGTTGGGCGCGAGCATC
>DASWOO010001015.1:0-4353 GCA_036404335.1 Kofleriaceae bacterium | reverse complement strand
GGCTCGGCGCGCGGGCCCAACCGGATGTACTTCGAGACCGGCCAGGGCTCCGCGCTGTCGTCGGCGGCGCACCACGGCGCCGATCAGCTGACGATCGAGGCGCGGGCGTACGGCCTGGCGCGGCGCTACAAGCCGTTCCTGGTCAACACCGTGGTCGGGTTCATCGGCCCCGAGTACCTGGAGGATGGCCCGCAGATCTCGCGCGCCGCGCTCGAGGACCACTTCATGGGCAAGCTGCTCGGACTGCCGATGGGCTGCGACGCGTGCTTCACCTACCACGCGCGGATGACCCAGGACGAGCTCGAGAGCCTCAAGGTCCTGCTCGGCGCGGCGGGCTGCACGTACCTGATGTCGCTGCCGGTGGGCGACGACATCATGCTGAACTACCAGTCGACGAGCTACCACGACATCCCGACCCTGCGGCGCCTGCTCGGCAAGCGGCCGACGCCGGAGTTCGATGCCTGGCTCGACGCGCGCGGGATCTGGCGCGGCGACGGGCCCGGGCCCAAGTTCGGCGACGTGGCGGCGGTGCGTTAGCCGGCCAGCGCGGGCAGCGCGGGCAGATTGGCCAGATCGGCCAGATCGGGCGCGACGAAGATCGCGCGGGCGGTGGTCGAATGCAGCCGGTCGCGCGAGTAATAGCGGAGCAGCGCGTCGCGCTCGAGGCCGTGGCGGGCGATGAACGCGCGCGAGTCGGAGCCCGGGTCGCGCTGCCGGAGTGCAGCGATCACGCTCAGCCAGGCGCGCGTGATCGTCTCGTGGTAGCCGCGCGCCGGGGTCTCGACCAGGCCGTGGGTCGCGTTGAGCCGGCAGATCCCGACCCGCATCAGGATGTGGGCAGCGTCGAGCGGGTGGCGGGCCAGGTGCAGCCACGCGACGCGGACGTGCGCGACGTGGGTCCACTGCGCCTCGGCCAGGGTCCGGTCGTGGAACGCGGCCCATAACGCCGGATCGTCGAGCTCGGGGAGCGGCGCGGCGGGATGCATCGGCGCATGGTAACAAGGTAACTTGGTAACAACCAAGGCCACAAAACGCGGCAGTTGCGCCATGCGGCCACCTCCGGCTACCCTGCCCGCGTGAGCCGGACCCGCCAGCTGATGGCCGCGCTGCGCGCCGAGCTGGGCGAGGCGGACCCGCTGCCCGCGCCGCCGCCGATCCCACCGATCCCGCCGCCGCCGGCGCGGATCTACTCGCCCCGGCCGGAGCGCTCGGCGTTCGCCGCCGAGGCCGCGCGCCACACCACCGCGCTGCTCGGCATCGGCCACGTCGGCACCCGCTACGCGACCGACGTCGTGCTGCAGTTCCAGGCCGAGCTCGCCGTCGCGCACGCCGCGGTCGGCGCCGAGCTGGCCGACGGCTGGGCGGCGGCCCACGGCTTCGTCGAGCTGACCAGCCGGGTGACCTCGCACCGCGAGTTCCTGCTGCGTCCGGATCTCGGACGCCGGCTGTCCGACGCCTCGCTCGCCGAGCTGCGCAGCCGCTGCGCCAAGGGCGTCGACGTCCAGCTGATCGTCGCCGATGGCCTGTCCGCGGTCGCGTGCGCGGCCACCGGCAAGCAGCTGCACGACGCGGTCGCCGCCGCGTGCCGGGCGCGCGGCCTGACCGTCGGCACCCCGGTCGCCGCCCGGTTCGCGCGGGTCTGGCTCGAGGACGAGATCGGCCAGGAGACCGGCGCCAAGGTCGCGATGATCCTGCTCGGCGAGCGCCCGGGGCTCGGCACCGGCGACGGCCTGTCGGCCTACGTCGTCTATGGCCCCAAGCTCGGCAACACCGACGGCGATCGCAACATGATCTCCAACATCCACGCCCGCGGCATTCCGCCCGAGGAGGCCGCGATCCGGCTCGCCGCGCTCGCCGCCGCGATGATCGAGCAGCGGATCAGCGGCGTCACCCTCGATCTCGGCCGGCTCGGCGAGGTCACGGGCGGCCGCGGCTACCGCGCGCCGCAGGTCCGCCAGCGCCTGGTGAACATATGACCCTCGAGCCGATCCCACCGACGGTGCTCAGCGTCCGCCGCCTGGCCAACGCCGACCCGGCGCTGATCCAGGCCTACGGCGGCGATCCGGCGCGCCACGTCGCGCTCGGCCTCGTCACCTGCGATCAGGACGACGCGCTGTACGTCGCCCTCGACGAGGCGACCAAGCACGCCGACGTCGAGGTGATCTTCGCCCGCAGCTTCTACGCCGGCGCCGCCCACGCCAGCGGCCGGCTGTCCGGCGAGGTGCTCGGCGTGCTCGCCGCCGCCGAGCCGCAGGCGATCGAGGACGGGCTCGCGGCGGTGCTGGCCTGCCTGGCGCACGACGCGTGCTTCTACGACGCCGATGGCAAGCGGACGGTCACCGTGTTCCCGCACGTGATCGCCTCGCTCGGTGAGTACCTGTCGCGCGAGGCCGGCCTGCCGCCGGGTGCGGCGATGGCCTACCTGGTCGCGCCGCCGCTCGAGGCGACGATCGCGCTCGACGCCGCGCTCAAGGCCGCCGACGTCCGCGCGGTGCGCGTCACCCCGCCGCCGACCGAGACCAACTTCGCGTGCGCCTGGCTGACCGGCTCGCTCGACGCGTGCGAGGCCGCCGCGACCGCCTACGCCGCCGCGGTCGTCGACGTCGCCAGCGCGCCGAAGCGCTGATCGGCGCTAGCCGGTCCGGACCGAGAAGTCGCGGACCGAGACGATCTGCTTGGTGTCGAGGTCGGCCAGGAAGCTCCGGCCCGAGCCGATCCGGCCATCGAACGCGAGCAGGTACCAGACGTCGAGGGTCCAGCGCTCGTGCTCGGTCTCGCACGGCGGCGTCCACGACACCGCCTCGAGATCGCCCAGGTACGTCGGCCGCGACGGCGATGACGCGACCAGCTTGCCGTACTCCTCGCAGCCCTGGACCAGGGCGACCGCGATCGCCGCGTCGCGCGACGCCACGGTGCGGCGCCACGCCGAGGTCAGCCGGCAGCGGCCGATCTGGCCTGCCGGCGACAGCTCGATCTCGTAGGCCTCGTCGGCGGCCAGGCCGTCGAAGTCGGGGACGTCGAACTCCGGGTACTTGTCGCGCTCGGCGATCTGGTCGAGCCGGTCGTCGAACGCCTCGTAGCCGGCGTCCAGCGTATCCTCGCCGTAGTAGCCGTAGATCCGGAGCACCAGGTTCTGCGACGGCAGCCGGTGGTCCCAGTCGACGATCGAGATCGCCCCGGCGTAGTCATGGCGGAACCGCTGCAGCGCCGGCAGCGCGGCCGCGACGCGCGTGGCGGCGCCCTCCTCCGCGAGCAAGCCCTGGTACGCGACCCGGGGATGCAGCCGGATCTCCTCGGCGACGAACGGACGAAGATCGGAGGACACCGCGGCGTAATTGTACACGTACCGCGCGGCCCGCGCGCGGGCTGGCGTCAGCGAACAGCGCGCTCGAGCGCGTCGATCAGCGCGCCGAGCCGCTCGCCGTCGAGCTTGAGCCGCGCGGGGTTGACCACCAGCCGCGATGAGACCTGCCCGACGGTATCGATCTCGACCAGGCCGTTCTGGCGCAGGGTCTCGCCGGTCTGGGTGATGTCGACGATCCGGTCGCACAGCCCGGTCAGCGGGCCGAGCTCGATCGCGCCCGATAGCTTGATCACCTCGGCGGTGATCCCCTTGCGATGCAGGTAGGCGCGTGTCGTGCGCGGGTACTTGGTGGCGATCCGAAGGTGCGCTTGCGCACGGTCGGCCTCGTCCTCCCACGGGCTGGCCGACGCGGCGACGGGATGCGCCGCGTCGGGGCCGCGCTCGGCGACGATCATCCGGCACCGGCCGATGCCGAGGTCGAGCGGCTCGAACAGCTCGCGGCCGTCCTCGTCGAGCACGTCGCTGCCGGAGATCCCGGCGTCGGCCGCGCCGTGCGCGACGTAGGTCGGGACATCGGAGCTGCGCAGGACCAGGACGCGCAGCGGCCCGCAGTCGTGGACCAGGCGGCGCGAGTCGCCGAACACCGGCGACAGGTCGTAGCCGGCGCGCGCGAACACGGCGGCGGCCTCCTCGAGAATGCGGCCCTTGGGCAGGGCGAGGATGATCGGCCGATCGTTGGACATGCTCCCCTACTCCTTCGCGCGCTTGATCTTGGCGCCGACCGCTCGCAGCTTCTTCTCGATCGACTCGTAGCCCCGGTCCAGGTGATAGACCCGCATCACCTCGGTCTTGCCGGTCGCGACCAGGCCCGCGAGGATCAGGCTCGCCGACGCGCGCAGGTCGGTCGCCATCACCTGCGCGGCCTTGAGCTTGGCCCCGCCCTTGACCACGGCGACCCGGCCGTCGATCTGGATCTCGGCGCCCATGCGGCCCAGCTCGGGCACGTGCATGTAGCGATTCTCGAAGATCATCTCCTTGATCACCGACTG
>DASWOO010001014.1:0-17453 GCA_036404335.1 Kofleriaceae bacterium | reverse complement strand
GTCGCGCATCTCGCCGATCAGCACGACGTCGGGGTCCTGGCGCAGGATGTACTTGAGCGCGCGCTTGAACGACTGCGAGTCGCGGCCGATCTCGCGCTGGTTGATCAGGCAGCCCTTGTGCTGGTGCTGGAACTCGATCGGATCCTCGATCGTGACGATGTGCCCGCGACTCTTGGTGTTGATCCGGTCGATCATCGACGCCAGGGTCGTCGACTTGCCCGAGCCGGTCGGGCCGGTGACCAGGACCAGGCCGCGCGGCCGGTCGCACAGCTCGGTGACCACCGGCGGCAGGCCGAGGTCCTCGAGCGGCGTGATCTTGTACGGCACGATGCGGAACGCGCCGGCGACGCACGCCTGCTGGACGTAGACGTTGGCGCGGAACCGCGCCATGCCGCGGATGCCGAACGAGAAGTCGATCTCGAGGTCCTCCTCGAACCGCAGCTTCTGCGCGTCGTTCATCACCGAGTAGCACAGGGTCTTGGTGTCGACCGGCGACAGCGCGTCGGTCTGCAGCCGGACCAGCTGGTTGTCGATCCGCAAGCGCGGCGGCGATCCGGCGGTGAGGTGGAGGTCCGAGGCCCCCTTTTCGGTCATCGCCTTGAGCAGCGCTTGCAGACTCAGCATGGGTCAGTCCTCGACGGTGCTTCGCAAGATCTCCTCGGGCGTGGTCATGCCCTCGAGGATCTTCGCGATCCCGGCCATACGCAGGCTCTGCACGCCGCCGCGGATCATCTCGGTCTTGAGCTCGGCCGCCGACACGCCCTGGAGCACGAGCTCCTTGAGCGGATCGGTGAACGGCATGACCTCGTAGAGCGCGACGCGGCCCTTGTAGCCGGTGTTGTTGCACGTGTTGCAGCCGCGACCTTTCATGATCGTGGCCGTGCGGATCTGGTCCTCGGTCATCCCCATCTTGGCCAGCGCCTCGGGGAACTTCTCGTCGACCATCTTGCAGTCGTTGCAGATCCGACGTGAAAGACGCTGGGCGAGCACGAGATTGACCGACGCGGTGACCAGGAAGGGCTCGATGCCCATGTTGAGCAGGCGCGACACCGTCGACGGGGCGTCGTTGGTGTGCAGGGTCGACAGCACGAGGTGGCCGGTGAGCGCGGCCTTGACGCCGATCTCGGCGGTCTCGAAGTCGCGGATCTCGCCGACCATGATGATGTTCGGGTCCTGCCGCAGGAACGCGCGCAGCGCGGTCGCGAAGTTCAGGCCGATGTCTTCATGCATCTGCACCTGGTTGATCCCGTGCAGGTTGAACTCGACCGGATCCTCGGCGGTTGAAATGTTTCGATCGGTCGTGTTGAGCTCGGACAGCGCGGAGTACAGGGTCGTGGTCTTGCCCGAGCCGGTCGGGCCGGTGACCAGCACCATGCCGTACGGCTTCTTGATCGCCAGCTTGAAGGCGTCGAGCGGGCCGACGTCGAAGCCCAGCTTCGTCATGTCGAGCTGGAGGTTCGCCTTGTCGAGGAGCCGCATGACGATCTTCTCGCCGAACAGCGTCGGCAGGACCGAGACGCGGAAGTCCATCTCCTTGTTGTTGCCGATCTTGAGCTTGATGCGCCCGTCCTGCGGCAGCCGGCGCTCGGCGATGTCGAGCGACGCCATGATCTTGAGGCGCGAGGTGATCGCGTTGCGCAGCTTGAGCGGCGGCCGCATCTCCTCCTGGAGGATGCCGTCGATGCGGAACCGGACGCGGAAGCTCTTCTCGTAGGGCTCGACGTGGATGTCGGACGCCTTCTTCTTGATCGCCGAGAGCAGGATCGCGTTGCACAGCTTGACGACCGGCGCCTCGCCGGCCTGGTTCTCCAGGTCGACGACGTTGACCGACTCGTCGGACGTGCCCGTGAAGTCGACGTTGTCGACGTCGAACTCGCCCATCATCTGGTCGAGGTCGGGGCCCTTGTCGTAGTAGCGCGTCAGCGCGGCCTCGAGCGCGCCCTCGGACGCGACCACCGGCTCGATGTTGTACTGCGTGAGAAACTTCAGCTCGTCGATCGCGTAGATGTTTGACGGGTCCGCCATCGCGACGATCAGGGTCGGGCCCGAACGTCGCACCGGGATGACCTGGTGCTTCTCGCAGATCTCGCGCGGCACCAGCTTCAGCACGCTGGCGTCGATCTCGATCTCGCTGAGGTTGATCGATGGCAAGCTGTACTGCTTGGCGACGAACTGGGTCAGCTCCTGATCCCGGACGTAGCCAAGCCGTGACAGCGTCGCGCCCAGGCGTTTGCCCGTGCGCTTGGCCTCTTCTTGCGCCTGTTGAAGCTGCTGGAGCGAGAGCATCTTCTCGCGTACCAGGAGCTCTCCAATACGGCTCATTCGGCGGTTCCCCCTGAAAAGACTGCGGCTTTCGAACGGTATCGCGTCGCGTCGGGATCCGTCAAACCACGGCCCGGAACCGTCCTGGTGGCACTGGGGCGACCCACACCCTGTGAGTCGACCAGTCCGCCTGGACAATGATGACAGCGAACGACCGATTTCGAGCCGTCGGGGGGCTACCAGCTCGGGTAGCTGTGGGGCATCGGCGAGCGATGGCTCTGCGACGATGCCCTACATTGCGCTCGGGCGCTGGGGGCGCTCAGGCGCCGGCGTGAGTCGACGCGGTGGCCTGGAGATCGGCCCAGTTGGTCCAGATGATGTCGCCGCCGACCTCGAGCTTGATCTGACCCTCGCCCGCAGCCGGCGTGGAGGTCTCGTCGCCCTGGACGGTGATCTTCAGCGTCGAGCCGCTCGCGCCGGTGATGGTCAGGCTGCCGGCGGTCGCGTAGTTCGAGCCGTCCTTGACGTCGAGGTCGGCCGAGGTCTCGACCGTGAAGCTGCCGGTCAGCTTGGTGCTGTCGATGTCGAACTTCTCGTGGACCGTCGTGGTCAGCGAGCTGCCGCTGGTCGTGCTGCCGATGTGCATCGACATGTTCGAGAGCGTGATCTGGTCGAGCACGGTGCCGGCGTTCTTGATCGACACCTGCAGGTGGTCCGACGTCATATCGAACGCGAAGCTGCTGTCGGACGAGCTCACCGACATGTCGAAGCCGCCGGACTCGGCGAGCGTCAGCGCGCCGATCGTGACGGTCAGATCGATCGTCGCCGACAGCGTGATCGAGCTCCCGCTCTGCTTGGCGGTCGCCGACATATGGCCGTTGGTGGTGACCTCACCCTGCTTGCAGGCCTGGTAGTCGATCGACACCGACGTCATGCCGTCCGACGAGGTCTTGATCGAGCCGCCGCCGTCGCAGGCCTCGGTCTCGTCGAGCGACTGGATCGGCGCGCGGCGGACGCGCGACGCGAGCTCCTCGAGCCTGGGCTGCAGCGCGGCGAGCGCGGTGGGCGCGAACGCGGCGCCACCGCCGGAGAACAGGCCACCGGTGTTGGTGACCTGGCCGGCGCCGAACAGGACCTCGCTGGCGACCGCCGGCGCGTTGTCCTTGCTGATCATCAGCGGCGGCTGCCCATCATCTCCACCACAGGCCGCGAGCGCAGCCACGAGCACACCTGCCGCAACAACCTTCGATCCAATCATCACGAATCTCCCTTGTCTCATCCGCGGACGTACCGGATGTAGTGTTCTTTGGTAGCCGACTGCCCCGACCATGACAAGCCGGCCGGGGTGGCAAGCCTGGGTCAACGCGTTTCGAACGTGGGGTTCGACAACGTGGGCGGCGATGTGGGTGCATCGACGCCGGCGTCGAACTCGGCCGGCTGATCGCTGCACACCATGCGGTCGCCGTCGGTGATGCAGGTGTAGCCGTCCGGGCAGCGCGGCGCGGTGTCGCCGCACAGGAACGGCCGGTGCGGCAGCGACGGGTCGTAGGGCGAGCAGGCCGCGAGCGCGAGGGCCGCGAAGGTCGCGACGATCAGCACGCGCATCAGAACCTCACCGCCGCCGTGGCGCCCGCGGCGGCGGTGCCGACGACCGGCGCGACCGCCCAGTGGCGCTCGGACAGATCGCGGTACCACAGGTAGCCGGCGACCGCGGCGACCGCGATGCCGCTGAACAGCGTGACGTTGGCGATGGTCTGGTCGAGCTTGCCGGTGTGCTGCAGGTCGCGGTCGAAGCTGTCGTAGCGCTGGCACGGCGGCGTGCCGCAGCCGGTGGCGTCGCTCGCGAGCGCGTTCGAGTGGTTGACCGCCAGGGCGTAGAACGTGATGCCGGTGGCGATGCCGGCGAGCGCGACGCCGGTCGCCGTCCACTTGGCGATCGTGAGCGGGCTCGGGCCGGCCGGGACGGCGGTGAGCTCGGCCGGGTGCGCCATCGGATCTTCGTGGTCGCGGCCGGTCAGGCCGAGCGCGATCGGCGGCGCCGGGGTGATCGGGCCCTCGACGACGTCGGGCAGCGTGTGCGGCGGGGCCGAGGCGTCGAGCGCGACGACGTTGGGGCTCGATGGCTTGCCGGCGCGGGTGACGACGTTGCCGGCGGCGTCGCGGACCTCGAGGTAGTACTGGAGGCTGCGGCCGGCGACGCGCGCCGCGAGGATGCGGGCGACCAGCGCGTCGCCGTGGGGGCGCAGCGGCGTCGACGCGAAGCCGGGCTCGTCGGCACCGCGGAAGAACAGCACGACGGTGAAGTGCGCGTCGGGCGGCGTGGTCGCGGTGAGGTCGAGCGGCGCGCCGGGCGGCGCGGACTCGATCGCCTGGTGCTGGAAGTCGGCGGCGCCGTAGCTCGGCGCGGAGACCGGCGGTGCGGCGACGATCGGCGGCGGCGGCGGCGGCGGTGGCTCGGGCGCGGCCGGCTCGAGCTTGCGGGTGATCGCGGCGATGCGATCGCCGACCTCCGCGCGCTGCGGCGCGTCGGCGGGCGCCTCGGCGAGGAACCGGCGGTAGAACACGACGGCGAGGTCGAGGTTATCGGCCCCGAGCTCCTCCATGGTGAGCGCGATGTTGTAGAGCAGCAGCGGGTTCTTCGACAGCGCGTACGACTGCTTGAACCGCTCGATCGCCTCGGTGAGCTTGCCCGCGTCGTGCAGGCGCTTGCCCGCGGCGAACGCCTGCTTGGCGCGCTCGAGCTGCGCCTTGCTCGGCGCCGGCGACGTGACCGGATCGGCCGACACCTGGCCGGCGCTGATCACGCCCGCGAGCACCATCGCACACGACAACCGCACGAGCTTCACGCGCGCATCGTACACGGGTCACCGGGCACGGTCACCGGAACGGGTCGATGAGCCCGCCGGGCTGCGGGGCGGGCTGCGGGGCGGGCGCGGGCGCGGCGGCAGCCGGCGGGGCGTCGGGCGCGCCGAACGGGTCGAGGATCGAGGTGTCGGGCCGGCTGGTCACGCCCGACCGGCGCCGGCGGGCTGGCGCCGGTGACATCACCGCGTCGGGCTGGCTCGGCGCCGCGGCCGCGGATGACGGCGCGGCGATCGGCGCGGCCGCGGGCACCGGCGCGGCGAGGGTCGGCGATGGCGCCGGCGCGGCGAGGGTCGGCGACGGCGCGGTGCACGAGGTGGTCGCCAGCATGCTCGGCGCCGGCACGGGTGCCGGCGCGCTCGCCACCGGCGGCGGGCTCGGCGCGGCCTCGCCGCCCAGCGCGCGGTAGCCGCCGAACATCGCCGCGGCGCCGACGACGATCCCGGCGGCTAACGCGGTCCACGCCGGCCTCGCGAGGCGCGCCGGCGCTGCGGGCAGCGGCGCGCGCGACCGGCGCTCGGCGTCGTCCAGCTTGCGTTGCAGCGCGGCGACCTGGTCGCGCAGCCCGGACGCCTCGTCGGCGACCTCGACGATCCCCGCGGGCGAGCCGTCGGGCTCGACCTGGTGCGCCCGGGCGATCAGCTCGTCGAGCGCGCGGTCGAATGACGGCAGGCTGGCGGCGCGGCACGCCAGCGCACCGCCTTGCCAGCGCGAGGCTTGCCCGGGGGTTCGAGATTCCATGCCCGGGGCCCAGCCTAGCCCGATTGGTGATCTGCGGGCTTGGAGATCGACGCCAGGTGCGCCATAAACCGGGCGCCATGGCGATGACTCGTCGACCCGATCGCCGCCCTGGGCGCGGCCTGCCGATCGTCCGCAAGAACACGGTGCGGCTGCCCGGCGACGTCGCGCACCGGGTCCGAGCCGGCCACCCCTGGGTCTATCGCGAGGCGATCGGCCCGCGCGCCCTGAACGCCGAGCCCGGCACGCCGATCGACTGCATCGACGAGGACGGCGAGTTCGTCGGCCGCGGCCTGTACGACGGCGACAGCGCGATCGCGCTGCGCGTGTTCTCGCGCAACCCCGACGTCGCGATCGACGGCAAGCTGATCGCCGAGCGCGTCCGCGCCGCGGTCGCGCTGCGCCGGCGTCTGCTCGACCTCGACAAGCTCGGCTGCATGCGGATGATCAACGCCGAGTCCGACGGCCTGCCCGGCATCGTCGTCGAGCGCTACGCCGACTACCTCGTCGTCCAGCTCTACAGCGCCGCCGTGATCGGCCTGCGCGACGACCTGTACAACGCGCTCGAGGTCCAGCTCTCGCCCAAGGCGATCTACGAGCAGCGCCGGTTCAAGTCGCTCGGCGGCGAGGCCCCGCGCCAGGTCGCGGCCGAGCTGGTCCGCGGCGCCGCCGCGCCCGTCGAGCTCGAGGTCAAGGAAGACGACCTGACGTTCATCGTCGACGTCACCGCCCCGCTGTCGACCGGCCTGTTCGCCGACCTGCGCGAGGGCCGCCGCGCCGTCCGTCACTGGTCCGCCGGCCGCCGCGTGCTCAACCTGTTCAGCTACACCGGCGCGATCTCGGTCTACGCCCAGGCCGGCGGCGCCACCGAGGTCGTCGCCGTCGACGTCGCCGCCAAGGCGCACGCCCGCGCCCGCCGCAACTTCGCCGCCTCGGGGTTCGATCCCGAGAAGCCCGAGCACATCGTCGGCGACGCGTTCAAGGTCCTCGCCAAGTTCGTCGAGCGCAACAAGACGTTCGACATGGTCGTCCTCGACCCGCCGGCATTCGCCAGCGCGGCCGCCCGCGGCGGCAAGACCTGGTCCGCCGTCCGCGACTTCTCCGAGCTGGTCGCCGCCAGCCTCGAGGTCGTCGTCCCCGGCGGCCTGCTGATCGCCGCGTCGTCGACCCACAAGATGACCTCGGCCGAGTTCGAGCTCGCCCTCGCCGACGGCGCCATGGCCGCGGGCACCCGCCTCCAGATCGTCGACCGCCGCTCGCTGCCCATCGACTTCCCGACCGTCCCCGGCTTCCCGGAAGCCAACTACCTCAAGTTCGCCGTCGCGATCAGAGGGTAGCTCCGGGTCCGCAGCCCGGTTTTGTGCCGGAGGTCGGACTCGAACCGACACTCCCGAAGGAAGGGGCTTTTGAGACCCCCGAGTCTACCATTTCTCCACTCCGGCATTCGTCGACGCCGCCGACCGCTCTTCCCAGTCACACGAGCGAGCGTCGCGGGTCAAGTCACGGCGCCGAAAACGCAAAACGCCGATCACGAAGACCGGCGCCTCACGTCTGGCAGGCAGCTTACTGCTGCGGAGCGGCCGAGCCGGCCATCGGGGCGGCCGAGCCGTTCATGTCCGCGCCCGAGCCGGTGGCGGCCGGGTCCGACGAGCCAGCCGTCGGGGTGGTCGGGTTGGCAGCGTCCTTCTTCTTCGAGCACGCACCCACGGCCAGCGCCGACGCCAGGATCGCAACAAACATCGTCTTCTTCATGGTCAGTATCCTCTCTGTTTCTCTAGTTGGCAGTTTCTCTACCGGCGCTGCCGGCAGCGAAATCATTTGCCAGCGCAAGGATTTGCGCTGGCGGAAGGGATCACGGTCGGCGACTTCGTCGTCGCCTTACGGCCGCCGTAGGCCGCGCCGCCGGTTGCCCCGCCCGACTCGGGCGACTCGGGCGACGCGTGGCCGGGCGTGGTATCCGACTTCTTGCCGCCGCCACACGCACCGAGCGCGAGCGCGCCCAGGGCGAACGGCGAAGCCAGGACCACAACGGCAAACATCTTCTTCATCGTCGATACTCTTGGTGAAAACTCGCCGAAAATCGGGCCTTACGGCGCGACCTCCAGCTCGTGAAGGGCCGTCTCGAGCTCGCCTCGCGCGTGGCCATCGCCTTTGCGACTAGCCGCCTCGATGCCGCGGCGGTAGACCGTGGCCGCCTCGTCCTTGCGGCCGAGGCTGACGAGCGTGCCGCCCGCCATGAGGTAGGTCGGGACGTAGTCGGGAAAGTTATCCAGCAGATCGGAGAACGCTGTCCACGCCTCGGCCAGGTCACCCCGCGTCCGGTACTCCATCGCGAGCCCGTAGCGCGGGAACGGATCCGCCGGCGCGCGGGCGATGAAGCTCTTGAACGTGACTACCCGGTCCATAGGAAAGAATCGATGACGTAACGCGGCAGGCGGCGCGAGCTTACAGGGGCCGCACCCTACAAATGCATCGAGCCAAAGGCCAGTGCCGCAAGCCAATTTCACGGCAACCAGCGTGCTACAAAGGATAGAAACCCACCTTGCAGCGAGCGTTTACCAGGTTCATCGGGGTCGATCTCGGCGGGGCCCGAGGCAAGACCACCGCCATCGCCGAGATCCGCGCCGTGCGCGCGGGGCAGAATGCCGCTCAGGTGATTGAAGTCGCGACCCGGGCTCACCGCCGGACGCCGATGGAAGCCGGCGGGCAGGCCTGGACCGATGACACGCTGATCGAGCGGCTGGCCGCCGCGGCCGGCCCCGACACCGTGATCGCGATCGACGCGCCGCTGACCCAGGCCGCCTGCGGCCGGTGCACGCTCGCGGTGTGCCCCGGCATGGAGGCCTGCGCTGACCCGGCGGTCATCTGGCTGCGGACCGAGGGCCGCGCGCTGGTCCGCAAGGTCGCGGCCGAGACCGTCGGCGGCGGCGGCCCGCGGCCGGCGTTCACCGCGCAGCTGCGGGTCGCGCCGTACGCGCACCGCGCGACCGACATCGTCATGACCTACGAGCGCGGCCTGCTGCCGCTGTCGGCGATCGGCCACACCAACGGCGCGATCGCGTCGCGCGCCGGCCAGCTGCGCCGGCGGCTGCGCGGCGCCGGGTTCGAGCTGCACCGCAACCTGCTTGAGGTCTCGCCCAGCGCCACCGTGACCGCGCTGTGCGGGCCGCGCACCGCGCGCGGCTACAAGCGCGACGCCGACCCGTGGCAGACCCGGGCGATGATCCTCGAGGGCTTCGACGACCTGTCGTTCGCGCCGCAGAGCCGGATGGCGCGCGAAGAGGTGCTGCAGAGCGATCATTCGTTCGACGCGGTGATCTCGGCGTACACCGCGTACCTGTGGGCGCGCGACGGCTGGCCGACGCCGGACGGCTGCTTCGGCGAGGACGGCTGGATCGCCGCCCCGCCGAGCCGATAGCCGGCCCGGGCTCGCCTAGCGCAGGCTGTCATACGCGGCGGTGACCTCGGCGAACCGGCGCTCGAGGCGCTTGCGATGGGCGGCGTCGGCACCGGGCTGCAGGTCGGGGTGCAGGGCGCGCGCGAGCCGGCGGTAGGCGCGCTTGACCGCGTCGGCGTCGTCGGCGTCGTCGGCCGCGGACACGCCGAGCACGCGCAGCGCGGCGGCGCGCGGGGTCTGGGGCCGCGGCGGCGCGGGCGGTGGCGCGTTCGGCGATCGCGACGCGCCGGCGTCGCGGACGAGCGCGCCGATCCCGGCGAGGAAGTGCAGGAACGCCAGCAAGCGGAACCGCGGGGTGCGCGCCAGCGTCCAGATCTGGTCCAGCCGGCGCGGCTCGGCGAGCGCGTCGAGCATCCGGCGGTCGGCGTCGTCGACCGGCAGCGGCGCGAGCTCGGCGCGGACCGCGAGCCGCGCGCCGGTCAGCTCGGCGACCAGCTGCTCGGCCAGCTGGCGATCGAGCTGGCCCTCGAGGTGGCCGCGCGCCCAGTCGGCCAGCGCGACCTGGTGCGCCGCGCCCGGCGGATACGCGGTCACGGCGCCGTCGAACGTCATCGCGAGGCTGGGCTCCGCGGCCAGCCGCGCCAGCCGACCCGCCATCGCCCGCCGCGCCGGCTCGCCCTCGCCGCACACCACCGCGCCACGGCGCAGCACCAGGATCTCGGGGCGGGCGCCCGGTGGCATCAGGGTCAGCAGACCGCTCGCGGCTTGCCGGCCGAGCCGGTAGGCGAAGCGCACCAGCTCGCCGCGGCCGAGGGTTCGGCGCAGCGCTGCGTCGGTGGAGTCCCGCACGCCCGATCTATCGATCGCGGGCGCGCTGCGAGCAATTTTTCAGCGGTCGCGCGGCGACCGCGCGGTCACATGAAGCCGGCTTTGCGGCGCTCGATGATGAATTCGATGACGGTGTTGCGGACGTCCTCACGGAACGTCACCAGGCCGGCGGCGATCTCGCGCAGCGCGGTCACGGCCGGCTTGTTGTCACAGTCGACGCCGGGGTTCGACCCGCGCGCCAGCTGGCGCGCCCGCTCGGCGGCAAGGACGACCAGCGCAAAACGGTTGGGGACCTTGTCGAGACAGTCTTCGACGGTAACGCGAGCCATGGACCGCGGAACTTACTCGCTTGCCAACGCGTGTCAAGGGCAGGCTTGCCAGAGCGAACCTGAGCTACTACTTTACCCGGGCGGCCCGCACTACCGGCAAGTAGGCGTCCCGCTTTTAGATTATGCCTGTTCGCCCACCTGTTATTGCTTCGCGGGGACCTGTCCGCGTGGATCTCGATTGGGACGCCCTCGAGATCGCGGTCGAGCGCAACTCGCCCGACACGGACAGCTACCTGGACCTCTCCACCGGCCGCGTCCTGACCATCACGACAGGTGATCCGGAAGCAGCCCTCAACCGCCAGAACGTCTCGGAGAACATCCGGAATTACCTGCGCGTCGAGCCCGCGTCGTCGCGCGAGCAGTATCGCTGGATGGAGCGGTTCGTCGGCTCGGTCGTCGACGAGCCGCTGCGCGACCGGCTGGTCATCTCGATCGACGGCAAGGGCGCGTTCCGCCGGTTCAAGGACGTGCTGCTCGCCTACCCCGCCGAGCGCGAGCGCTGGTTCTCGTATCGCGCCGACCTGCTGCACTGGCACATCTCGCAGTGGCTGCAGCAGCACGAGATCTCGGCGAGCAACGATCCGCCGTGGGGCGAGGTCGAGCCGCCGCAGGAGCTGCCGGCCGTCGGCCGCCCGCTCGTCCACGGCAGCGAGGCGCCGGGCGAGGCGCTGCGCCGCCAGGCCCGCGAGCTGATCGAGACCATCCCGGCGATCGATCTGCCGACCGCGATCGCGTTCCTCGAGTTCCTCCGCCAGCGCTCCGCCGACCAGCTCGCGCGCAGCGAGGATCCCAACGACGACCTCGACCCGGGCGAGGAATGACCGAGCCCGGCGAGCCGCTCGCGCGGATCGAACAGCTGATCACCCAGCTGGTGCAATCCGCGCCGGCGCTCGATCCGGCGGCGGCCGACGAGCTGGTCGCCCGCCTGCAGCGCGTCGGCTCGCCGCTCGCCCGTTCGATCGCGCGCGTCGTCGAGCTGGTCGCCGAGCAGCTGGTCGCGCCCGGCATCGCCCTGCCCCCGCTCGCGATGGCCTGCGCGACCCTGGTCGACGGCGTGCGCGGCAAGCTGCCCGCCAGCGCGCTCGAGGCCGCGCGCTTCGAGATCGAGACCCTGCTGCCGCTGCCCGATCACCCCGGCGGGGCCGGCGCGCGGCCGACGCTCGTCGCCCCCGACGTCCCGCTCGTCGCGCTGAACCGCAAGAAGCCTACGCCGTGAGCCGGCGCTGGACCTCGTCGAGCACGGCCTGGGCGACGGCGGCCTGACCCGCCGAGCCGCCGAGGTCGGCGGTCAGCGGCTCGCCGCGCGCCACGATGGCGGCGACCGCGGCCTCGATCGCGCGGTGCGCGGTGAGCAGGCGCTCGTCGGCGTGGCGCCGGCCGAGCCAGGCCAGGGCCTCGCCGGTCGCGAGCATCATCGCCATCGGGTTCGCGCGATCCTTGCCGGCGAGCGGCGGCGCCGAGCCGTGGATCGGCTCGAACATCGCGTGGTCGTCGCCGACGTTGCAACCGACCGCCATGCCCATGCCGCCCTGCAGCACCGACGCCAGGTCGGTCAGGATGTCGCCGAACATGTTGGTCGTGACGCACACGTCGTAGCGCTCGGGCTGGGTCAGCACGAACATCGCGAACGAGTCGACGATCGCGACGTCGGGCTCGATGTCGGGATAGCCCGCCGCGACCTCGCGGAACACCTCGAGGAACAGCCGGCAGCCGGCGAGCACGTTGTGCTTGACGATGCAGGTCACGCGCTTCTTGCCGTCGCCGGGCGCGCCCTTGTCGCGCTGGCGCGACAGCTCGAACGCCGCCTTGATCACGCGCTCCGACGCGCGCCGGGTGATCACGCGCAGGTCGGTCGCCTGGTCGTGGCCGCGCTCGCCGATGCCCGAGTACAGGCCCTCGGTGTTCTCGCGGATGATCACCATGTCGACGGTCTCGGGGGTCCAGACCTCGCGGAACTTGCCCGACAGGCCGTGGCGCGTGCCGGGCAGGCAGCGGACCGGCCGGATGTTGGCGTAGAGGTCGAGCTTCATCCGGTTGCCGATCACCGGCGACCAGCCCGCCATCTTCTCCTTGCCGTCGGCGTCGCGCATCGTCACCGGCCCGCCGTCGGGGCCGTTCCAGCCGACCGCGCCGAGCAGGATCGCGTCGGCGCGCTGGCACTTCTCCTCGCTGCCCTCCGGCCAGTCGCGCGCGCCGTGCTCGAGGTAGAACTTGCCGCCGCACGGGATCTCGTCGAGCGCGAACCGCGCGCCGGTGCCGGCGGTGACCAGGTCGATCAGCCGCCTGGCGTGGCCGAGGACCTCGACGCCGATGCCGTCGCCCGGGAGCAGGACCAGATCGTAGGACGCCTTCGGCTGCATCTTTGGCTGCATCGCGGGCGAACGTAACACCGCCGGCGGAGCCGTGTAGAGTCGAGCCCGGCATGTCCACCGAGCCCCTGCCGTTCACGCGGTCGCGGACGCGCAGCCGCGAGCGGCTGGGGCCGTCGCCGGCCGACTCGCTGATCCAGGCGCCGACCCCGCCGATCAGCGATCTGGGGCGGCGCGTCACCCGCCTGCTGCTGCTGCGCACCGTCGTGGTGAGCGTCGTGCTCGGGCTGTCGCTGTGGATCCTGGCGACCGCGCAGGACGTGCCGCGCGGCGCGATGTGGCTGCAGTCGGGCATCATCGCGCTGACCTACCTGACGTCGATCGCGTTCGGCGTGCTGCTGCGCCGCGGCATGGCGCCGCGCGACGTCGCGTGGCCGATGCACGCGGCCGATCTGATCGTGACCTCGCTCCTGGTCTACACCACCGGCGGCGCCGAGAGCCCGTACGCGTTCCTCTACGCGCTGTCGATCGTCGGCGCCGGCGCCCTGCTCTACCGGCGCGGCGCGGTGCTGGTCTCGGTCGCGTCGGCGGGGTCGCTGATCGTCGTCGCGCTGCTCGCCTGGGCGCGGGTGATCGCGGTGCCGGCGCTGGCCCAGGTCCACCCGTGGCAACAGACCGCGGTCGACCTCGGCCGCACCCTCGGGATCAACCTGGCGGCGCTGACCGGCGTCGGCGCGCTGTCGTTCATCTTCGGCGACCAGCTGCAGCGCGGCGCCGAGACCCTGGCGACCACGCGCAAGGCGGCGGCGGCGGTGCTCACCCTGCACGAGGACATCGTGCGCTCGCTGTCGTCGGGGCTGATCACGATCGCGCCCGACAGCGTCGTGCTGACCGCCAACGCCGCCGCCGCCGACATCCTGGGCCAGCCGCCCGTGCTCGCCGGCCAGCCGATCGACCGGCTGCTCCCCGGGCTGTCGGCGCTGATCGCGACCGGCCAGGGCGAGGTCCGCCGCGCCGACCTGACGCTCGACGACGATCGGACCCTGGGCGTCACGGTCTCGCCGCTGCGCGACGTGCGCGACCAGGTGATCGGCCGGGTGATCAACTTCCAGGACCTGACCGAGCTGCGCCGGCTCGAGGCCCAGTCGCGGCGCTCGGAGCGGCTGGCCACCGTCGGTCAGCTCGCCGCCGGCGTCGCCCACGAGATCCGGAACCCGCTGGCGTCGATGTCGGGCTCGATCGAGCTGCTCAAGCTCGCGCCGGTCGCGTCCGACGACGATCGCACGCTGATGGCGATCATCCAGCGCGAGATCGCGCGGCTCAACGTGCTGATCGGCGACCTGCTCGACTACGCCAACCCGCGCCCGCCGCAGCGGGTCGACTTCGACCTCGGCGTGATGGTCGAGGAGACGCTGCAGGTCGCGCGGCGCGAGCAGGCGTTCGCCACCGTCGACATGACGATGTCGGTCGACCGGCCGCTACCGGTCCACGGCGATCCGGCCAAGCTGCGCCAGCTGCTGTGGAACCTCTTGCGCAACGCCGCCGACGCCGCCGCGGTCGCCGGCAAGCACGTCCACGTCGAGGCCCACCGCACCTATGCCGAGACCACCCTGGTCGTCTCCGACGACGGGCCCGGCATCCCCGCCGACAAGCTCGTCCGGATCTTCGACCCGTTCTTCACCACCAAGGCCAGCGGCACGGGCCTGGGCCTCGCGACCTGCCACGCCATCGTCGCCGATCACGGCGGCCACCTCGACGTCGACAGCGAGGTCGGCACCGGCACGCGGATGCTGGTGACCTTGCCGCGCGAGCGATCGCCGGTAATCGCCGGTAATGGCTCCTGAGAGGCGCAGTCGATACAACCGGGCATGCCTGATCGCGACCAGCGACGAGCTCGACCGCTCGGACCGTTCGGCCAGCCCGCGCACCCCCGCGCGAGCTCGACACCCGGCAAGCAGACGCTCATCCCGCCGGACCGCGTCGCGGCGGCGGCGCCCCGGCCGGCGCCCGGCGCGCCACCCCCGGCCGCCGTGCACCGCTCGATCCAGGCGCTGTTCGGGGGCGGGCGCGCACGGCCCACCGGCGCGGCGGAGATCCAGGCCAGCGCGCAGCGCGGGATCGCGACGCCCTCGAGCCCGCTGCCACATCGCGACGCGATCCAGCGCGCGTTCGGGCGGCACGATATCTCCGGCATCCAGGCGCACGTCGGCGAGGCCGCCGCGGCGTCGGCCGGCGCGATCGGTGCCCGGGCCTACGCGACGGGATCCCACGTGGTCGCGGGGGCCAGCCCCGATCTGTTCACGATGGCGCACGAAGCGGCGCACGTCGTGCAGCAGCGCGGGGGCGTGCAGCTCTCGGGCGGCGTCGGCGCGGCGAACGATGCCCACGAGCGTCACGCCGATGCCGTCGCCGAGCGGGTCGTCCGCGGCGAGTCTGCGGAGGGCCTGCTCGACGAGTACAGCGCCGGCCGCGCGCCCGGCGCGGCGGGTAGCGGCGCCGCGGTCCAGCGCAAGCTCGGCTTCGAGTTCGAGACCGGGATCACGGTCTCGCAGGCGGGCCAGGTGCTCACGAAGAAGACCCAGATCGGCACCCAGAGCCACGCCGGCTGGAAGGTCGAGGCCGACGATGACGGGCGCATGGAGTTCATCGTCGATCCGCCGCTGGAGATCACGGCCGATCTGGCGACCAGGCTCGGCGCGATCTTTGACGTGATCGAGCCCTACTGCGCGCGGCTCGAGCACGCCGCGAGCGCGCATCGCACGCTCGTGGTCGACGAAGACGAGGTGATGCAAGAGGATCCAGACCTCGAGGACGGCTTCCTGCGGGTCGAGGGCGACGACGTGGACTCCGGGTCCGAGTCCGAGCCCGAGCCCGAATACAGCTACGCCACGTTCCCGCTGTCCGAGGCGACGCTGCGCGACGCCGACAACACGTTCATGGTCGCGCCGCAGGTACCGATCCGCGCCAATCCGCAGATCACCGCGGGGCTCACGCTCGCGCAGGTCGCGAGGCTCCCCGACCACAATCGAGATCGACGCCTCCCGGGCGGCTTCGGCGCGACGATGCCGGCCAGCCCCGAGACCTATGGGCCGAAAGTCACCGTGCAGCGGCTCGGGGCATGCGGCGTCGACCTCGGCGCGATCCACAACCAGATCAGCGACGAGCTCAAGGGCCTGCTCACCCTGGTGGCGAGCTATCTCATCGGCGGCTGCGCGGAATTTGTCGAGTATCCCAAGAAGGTGTCCGACAGCTTCTTGCTCGCGCGCACCGACTTCGCCACGCTGTTCAGGATGGCGCCCGAGTGGCGCTACTTCACGCGGCATCCAGACGTGTTCGAGCGCGTCGCGCTGTCGGTCGCCGGCCTGTCCGACGCCGCCGGCCCGGTCTACACCCACGGCATCCTCGTCGACGCGCAGGTCAACCTCGACCGGGTGCCGTTCGGCCCGACGCGCACCGCCTGGCTGCGGGGCATGGCGGCCGGGACCGACATCATGACGCAGCTCCACGACCCGGCGTTCGAGAGCATGGGCGAGAAGGGCAGCAAGCAGGAGCAGGTCGCCGGCTCGGACGGCAGGACGTTCAGCAACGGCGGGATCTTCGAGATGCGTGGCGGCCAGACGACCTCGGTGAGCTACCCCGATTGGCGAGCGTTCGCGCACGACGCCGGGGCGTTCCTCCAGACCATGCAAAAAGATCCGCTGGGCCAGCTCGGCCAGATGCAGCAGCACACGCGAATGAGGGACCTGCTCGCCAGCAGGAACAAGTAAGCGGCGCCGATCAGCCAGGCTTCTTGCGCGGGGCGCGGCCGAACGGCGAGGCGGCCAGGCCACCGGTGACCTGGGCGAAGCCGCGGTCGATCGCGTCGCGCTGGCGGCGGCGGATCGTGTCGGTCGGGTCGCCGGCGTCGAGCGAGGTCATGCCGACCTGGTAGGCGATGCGCTGGACGGCCCAGATCATGGCGGCGGCGAGGGTGGCGCCGGGATCGCCGGCGGGCAGGCCCGCGGCGTCGGCGAGCAGGCGGGCGAGCTGGGCCTCGGCCCGGTCGAGGAACTCGCGGCCCCGGGCGCGCAGCGTGGGGCTGGCCTCGACGGTGCGCCAGAACTGGCGGACGCCGGGCGAGATCGCGATCAGCGGGTAGCCGTCGCGGAGCAGGCGGCGAAGCAAGGCGTGCATGGCGTCGAGCGGGCTGGCGCCGGCCGGCCGCTCGACGACCGCGCGGCGGATCAGCTCGAGCGCCTCGGGCTCGCGGTCGAACAGCATGTCCTCCTTGCGCGCGAAGTAGTTGAACACCGTCATCTTCGACACGTTGGCCAGCTCGGCGATCTCGGCGACCGTCACCTTGTCGAAGCCGCGCTGCATGAACAGGCCTGTCGCGGTGTCGGAGATCCGCTTGCGCGTTTCCTGCTTCTTTCGCTCACGTAAACCTGGCACCGGTCAAATATTTGACCGAGATTATATTTGTCGGCAAGCGCGAACCGCCGCATGGTCGGCGCATGACGGAGTCCATCTGGGATGTCGTGGTCGCCGGGGCCGGGCCGGTGGGCCTGGCGCTGGCGTGCGAGCTGGCGGTCGCGCGGTGTCGCGTGGTGGTGATCGAGCGGCGGGCCGAGATCGATCCGACGATCAAGGCCGGCGGGCTCGGCGCGCTCGCCGGCGAGGCGCTGGCGCGGCTCGGGCTGGAGCCGGCGATGGCCCGGGCCGAGCTGGCGATGAGGCAGCTGATGCAGG
>DASWOO010001013.1:0-7447 GCA_036404335.1 Kofleriaceae bacterium | reverse complement strand
GCGGCGTCCTCGGCCGCGAGCTGCGCGGCGAAGGGCGTCGACTTGCGCGAGCCCTTGAAGCCGCACGTGCCCGACGACGACCAGGCGACGACGTTGCCGCTGACGTCGGTGATCGAGACGATGGTGTTGTTGAACGTCGCCGAGATGTGGGCGACGCCGGTCTGGATGTTTTTCCGGACCTTCTTCTTCTGCTTGCCTTTGACGGTGGACATGCGCGTTCCTATTTCTTCGTAACAGCGCCCATCTTCTTCACCGCCATGCGGCGCGGGCCCTTACGGGTACGGGCGTTAGTATGGGTGCGCTGGCCGCGCGCCGGCAGGCCACGACGGTGGCGGGTGCCGCGGTAGCAGCCGAGGTCCATCAGGCGCTTGATCGAGAGCTGAACGTCGCGGCGCAGATCGCCTTCGACGCGGTAGTGCGCTTCGATCGCATCGCGGATCCGGCGGACGTCGTTCTCATCGAGATCGTCGCTGCGCTTGTCGGGCGAGATGCCCGCCTCGGTGAGCACGACATTCGCCGCGTGGCGGCCGATGCCGTAGATGTACGTGAGTGCGATCTCGATCCGCTTGTTACGCGGGAGGTCAACGCCTGCAATACGAGCCATGTCTCGTGGTCCTCTTCGTTACTCGGTGATCAGCCCTGGCGCTGCTTGTGGCGCGCGTTGGTGCAGATGATACGGACGACGCCCTTGCGCTTGATGACCTTGCACTTCGGGCAGATGGGTTTGACGCTGGCTCGAACTTTCATAGCGTTGCTCTCGAGGTGATCGACGTGAAGGCGCTAGGGGTGACCGGGGTTGCCGGGACTGGAGGATGGACGGGTGAGGACCCAGGGGCCCTCGTCGGTGACTGCGATCGTGTCCTCGAAGTGTGCGGACATCGAGCGATCTTTGGTCACAGCCGTCCACTCGTCATCCAGTTCCTCTACGTCAGGGGTCCCGGCGTTTACCATGGGTTCGACGGCGATGACAAGACCGGATTTCATACGTTTGCCGTCGTTCGGCTTCCCAAAATTAGGGACTTGCGGGTCCTCGTGCATCTGCCGGCCGATGCCGTGACCGACGAACTGACGAACGACCGAAAACCAGCGGGATTCCGCGTAATTCTGAACGGCAGCCCCGAGATCGCCTAGCCGGTTGCCCGGCACGCACCGGGCGATCGCGGCGTCGAGGGCGTCGCGGCAGGTCTCGACGAGCAGGCGCTTTTCCGGCGACACGTTGCCGACCATGACGGTCCGGGCGGTGTCGGCGCAGAAGCCGTTCCGGTAGATCCCGAAGTCGATGCCGATGATGTCGCCATCCTCGAGGACATCGCTCTTGCGCGGGATGCCGTGGACGATGACCTCGTTGCGCGAGGTGCACAGCACGGCCGGGTACCTGGGCTTGCCGCCCGGGTTGTAGTTCAGGAAGGCGCTGGTGACGTGATGCTTCTGGATGCCCTTGCGGGCGATCTGATCGAGCTCCCAGGTCGACACGCCAGGCTTGGCCGCCTCGCACACCTGGGCGAGGATGGCGGCTGCTACCAGGCCGGCCTCGCGCATGGCGAGCGCCTCGTCCTTGGACTTGAGATGAATCCGCACGCGTCGCCCGCAGCTTCAGCGAGGACGCGCGGCGACACGGCCGCGAATCCGCGGACCCTTCGGTCCCGCGAAGCCTTCGTAGTTGCGCGTGATGAGGTGCGACTCGATCTGCTGGACGGTGTCGAGCGCGACGCCGACCACGATCAGCAGGCCGGTACCGCCAAAGCTGAACGGCACTTGCATGTACTTCTGGAGCAGCGCCGGGATCATGCAAACCACCGACAGGTACAGCGCGCCGGCGAACGTGATTCGCGACAGCACGCGCTCGATGTACTGCGCCGTGTGCTTGCCGGGCCGGATGCCCGGGATGAAGCCGCTCGACTTCTTGAGGTTGTCCGCGACGTCGACCGGGTTGAACACGACCGACGTGTAGAAGAACGCGAAGAAGATGTTGAGCGTGGTGAAGATGGCGTTGTAGCGCCAGTCCGCCGGGTGCAGCACCGAGGCGAACTCCTGCATCCAGCGCGAGCCCGACATGCTCGCGATCTGGCCGGGGAACATCAGGATCGACGAGGCGAAGATCGGCGGGATGACGCCCGAGACGTTGATCTTGAGCGGCAGATAGCTCTGCGCGCCCGAGTACATCTTCCGGCCGACCTGCCGCTTGGTGTACTGCACCGGGATCCGGCGGTGGGCTCGCTCGAAGAAGCAGATCGCCGCGATCGTGCCGATCACGAGGACCGCCATGAACAGCGCGGTGAGGCCACCGACGTTGCCGGAGCCGCTGCCGGACAGGAACCGGGTCAGCGCGTCGGGCATCGCCGCGACGATGCCGGCGAAGATGATCAGCGACGAGCCGTTGCCGATGCCCTGGTCGGTGATGAGCTCGCCGAGCCACATGATGACGGTGGTACCCGTCGTCATGGTCAGCACGGTGAGTAGGTGGAAGCCGAAGCCGGGGTTGACCACGACCTCCGCGCCGCCGCGCGATAGGCTCTCGACGTAGGTCGCGGCGAACCACGACTGGACCGCGGCGACGACGATCGTGCCGTACCGCGTGAGCTGGTTGATCTTGCGCCTGCCCTGCTCGCCCTCTTTGTTGAGCTGGTCGAGCTTGGGCACGACCACGGTGAGCAGCTGCATCACGATCGACGACGTCACGTACGGCATGATGCCGAGCGTGAAGATCGAGAACTGCTGGAGCGCACCGCCCGAGAACATGTTGAACATGCCCAGGAACGAACCGGTGCCACCCTTGGTCACCACGTGGTTCATCTCGACGCGGTTCACGCCGGGGACGGTGATGAACACACCGACCCGGTAGACCGCCAGGATGAACAGCGTGAAGAGGATCCGTTTCCGGAGCTCCGGAACCTTGACGATATTTGCGATCGAACCAGCCACGGAGGGACCTTACTCGGCCGCCTCGGTCGAGGCAGCATCAGAATTGGCCACCTCGACGGTGCCGCCGGCCTTCTCGATCTTTTCCTTGGCGACCGCCGAAGCGCGGTACGCCTTGACGGTCAGCTTCTTGGTGATCTCGCCCTCGCCGAGGATCTTGACGTGCTGGACGAGCTTGGGGACGATGCCCTTGGCGCGCAGCGTCTCGAGATCGACCGTGGCGCCGGCCTCGAACATCGACTCGAGGAGCTCGACGTTGATCGGGAACGCCTCGATGCGGAACGGGTTCTTGAAGCCACGCTTCGGGATCCGGCGCGGCATCGGCATCTGACCACCCTCGAACGCCAGGCGGGCGCCGTGGTGACCCGGGCGGGCCTTCTGACCCTTGACGCCCTTACCGGAGGTCTTGCCAGTGCCCGAGCCGCGGCCGCGGCCGAGACGCTTCTTGGTCTTCGTCGCGCCCGGATTCGGATGGAGGTTGTGCAGAGTAATCGTCATGGGAACTTTTCCGAACGCGCCACGCAATCTGGCGCGGAAACTGAGTTAGCGCAACTGACCGTCAAAAAAAGAGTCGAGAACCTGACCGGTTAGTCAGCCGGCTCGACGATCACGAGGTGGTGAACCTTGCGGATCATGCCACGGATCGACGGCGTATCCTGAAGAACCTTCGACTTGTGCGGACCACGGAGCCCGAGGCCCTCGAGGGTCTTGTTCTGCGAAGCCGAGCGACCGACGCCCGACTTGACCTGGGTAACTTTGAGCTTGAGCGCCATGACTAGCCTCGCAGGTCGTTGGTGCGAACGCCGCGGAAGTCCGTGACGTTCTTGCCGCGGGTCTTCGCCACCTGGTCGACCGAGCGCAGCGCCTTGAGCGCGACGATGGTCGCGTGGATGACGTTGTGCTTGTTCGAGGTGCCGATCGACTTGGTCAGGATGTCGGTGATGCCCGCGACCTCGAGGACCGGGCGGACCGCGCCGCCGGCGATCACGCCGGTACCGGGGGCGGCCGGGCGGAACAGCACCTGCGCCGCGCCGAAGAAGCCCTCGATGTCGTGCGGGATCGTGCCCTTGATGAGCGGGATCTTGAACAGATTGCGCTTGGCGCGATCGGTACCCTTGCGGATCGCCTCGGGGACCTCGTTGGCCTTGCCCAGGCCGGCGCCGACATAGCCGTGCTGGTCACCGACGACGACGAGCGCCGAGAACGAGAACCGGCGGCCGCCCTTGACGACCTTCGCCACACGGTTGATGTGGACGACGCGGTCGACGAGCTCGCCTACTTCTTCGGGATTGATCAGCATGTCGTCCTTTAGAACTGGAGGCCAGCGTCACGGGCGCCGTCGGCGATCTCCTTGACGCGTCCGTGATAGATGTAGCCGTTGCGGTCGAACACGACCGCCTTGATGTTGAGCGCGACCAGCTTGTCACCGATCGCCTTGCCGATGGCGCGCGCGCGCTCCTTCTTCGGCTTGCCGGAGACCTCGCCCTTGAGCTTCTCTTCGAGCTCGCTGGCGCTGGCCAGGACGCGGCCGGTGGTGTCGTCCACCGCCTGGGCGTAGACGTAGCGGGTCGAGCGGAACACCGAGAGCCTGGGCCGCTCGGCAGTACCCGACAAACGCAGACGGATCGAGGCCTTGCGGCGGAACCGCTTGCGCTGCTTGGGATTGACGTACTTGATATGCATGTTCGTTGCTCCGATCGAGGCCGTTGCCGCGGGGATGTACGCGGCGACCTGTGCGATCTGGGTTATTTGCCAGCGGTCTTACCAGCTTTACGCTGGATCGTCTCTTCGATGTACTTGATGCCCTTGCCCTTGTAGGGCTCCGGGGCGCGGAAGCTGCGGATCTCGGCCGACGCGGCGCCGAGCGCCTGGCGGTCGATGCCCGACAGGATCAGCATGTTCTTGTCGACCTTGGCCGAGATGCCCTCGGGCAGGGTGTACTCGACCGGGTGCGAGTAGCCGAGCGACAGGACGATCTTGGGGCCCTTGATCTCGGCCTTGTAGCCGACGCCGTTGATCTCGAGCTGGCGGGTGAAGCCCTGGGTGACGCCGGTCAGCATGTTGCCGACCAGCGCCCGCATCAGGCCGTGCGCCGCGCGCTGGGCACCGAGGTGACCGTTGCGCTCGAACACGAGGACGTCCTTCTTGTCCTCGTCCTGAGTCTGCTTGATCTCGATGTCCTTGTGACGCTTGAGCGTCAAGGTGCCCTTGGGGCCCTTGGTCGACACCGCGTCTTTGGTGATCGACACCGTGACGCCCTTGGGAATCTCGAGAGGCTTACGACCAATACGCGACATGACTCACCAGACCTCGCAGAGGACTTCGCCGCCGACGCCCTTGGTACGGGCTTCTTTGTCGGTCATCACGCCCTGCGACGTGGACAGGATGGCAATGCCGAGCCCGTTGCGGACGCGCGGCACTTGCTTGGCGGGGACGTAGGTGCGCTGGCCCGGACGCGACACGCGGCGCATGCCGGTGATCGCGCTACCCGTGCCGGTGCGGCCGTCGTAGCGCAGGGTCAGCTTGAGCATACCCTGCTTGTCGTCGTCACTCGCGACGACGTTCTGGACGAAGCCCTCCTCGCGGAGGATCTCGGCGAGGCGGAGCTTGATGTTGGAGCGCGGGCACTCGACCTGTTGCTTGCGAGCGCGGATACCGTTGCGGATGCGCGCCAGGAGGTCAGCGATGGGATCGGTCATCGACATGGGTATTTCCTCACCAGCTCGACTTGATAACGCCCGGGATATCGCCACGCAGGGCGAGCTCGCGGAAGCAGAGGCGGCACATCTCGAACTTGCGGATATACGCGCGAGACCGGCCGCAGCGCTTGCAGCGGCTCTTGGTGCGCACCTTGAACTTGAACTTCTTGGGAAGCCTATCGACCAGCTTGCTCATGGATTTCTCTCAGGTCCTTAGGCCGCGGCCGTGGCCTCAGTGGTCGGCGCCGCCTGACGGAACGGCATACCGAGGTGAGTCAGCAACGCGCGCCCCTCGGCGTCATTCGCCGCCGTGGTGACGATCGAGATGTTCATGCCCTTGATCGAGTCGATCTTGTCGTACTCGATCTCGGGGAAGATGATCTGCTCGCGGACGCCCATGGTGAAGTTGCCGCGGCCGTCGAACCCGCGGGGCGACACGCCGCGGAAGTCGCGGACGCGCGGCAGCGCGATGTTGACCAGGCGGTCGAGGAACTCCCACATCCGCTCGCGGCGCAGCGTGACCATCACGCCGATCTTCTGCCCCTTGCGGAGCTTGAACACCGCGATGTCCTTCTTGGCGCGCGACACGACCGGAGACTGGCCGGTGATGGCCTTGAGCTCCTCGATCGCGTTGTCGATCATCTTGGGCTCGTCCTTGGCTTTGCCGAGGCCCATGTTGACCGTGATCTTCACGATCCGCGGCACCTGCATGACGGTGGAGTAGCTGAACTCCTTCATCATCTGCGGGCGCACGGTGGTGTCGTAGTTGGCCTTGAGCTTGGGCGCCTTCTCGCGCTTGTAAGTCGGCGCCGGGCCGGTGGGCTCCGCCGCCTTCTTCTTGTCGACGCCCTTGGCCTTCTGGGCACGCTCCGCCTTCTCCTTTTTGGGAGCGGCGGCTGCTTTCTCGTCGTCCTTCGCCATCTTCGTTATCCCGGTTCTGCGTTACTGAGGCGTTGCGGGGAGCGGATCACGCCATACCGGCGCTGGGGAACTTGGTCCCCGACTTGACGCCGACGCGGACCTTGCTGTCCCCCTCGACGACGATCTTGGTGCGGGTACCGCGCCCGGTCGACTCGTCGTACAGGGCCACGTTCGAGATGTGGATCGAGCCCTCTTTCTCGATGATGCCGCCCTGGGCGTTCTTCTGGCTCGGCTTCTGATGGCGCTTGACCATCGCGACCTTCTCGACGACCACGCGGTTGCCGACCAGGCGCAGGACCTTGCCGCGCTTGCCCTTGTGTGCGCCGCTGATGACGACGACGTTGTCGCCCTTGCGAATCGCCATGACTAGAGGACCTCCGGCGCCAGCGAGATGATCTTCATGAACCGCTTGGCGCGCAGCTCGCGAGCCACCGGTCCGAAGATACGGGTGCCGATCGGCTCGTTTTCCTTGTTGATGAGGACGGCCGAGTTGCCGTCGAACTTGATGAAGCTGCCGTCGGACCGGGCGAGCTCGCGCCGGGTGCGGACGATGACGGCACGGGCGACTTCGCCCTTCTTCACCTTGGCGCCCGGGATCGCCTCACGGATCGAGACGATGATGACATCGCCGATCCCGGCGTACCGGCGGCGCGAGCCGCCGAGCACCTTGATACAAAACACTTTTTTGGCGCCGCTATTGTCGGCGACGTCGAGCACGGAGGTCATCTGGATCATGGCACCCTCCTCTACTTCTGCGCCGGCGCCGCGTCGGCCGACTGGGTGTCACCGGAGTCGACGGCACGCGAGATCGTGCTCAGCAGCCGCCAGCGCTTGGTCTTCGACATCGGACGCGACTCGACGATCTCGACGACGTCGCCGACCTTCGCCGAGTTGCTCTCGTCGTGCAC
>DASWOO010001012.1:0-7940 GCA_036404335.1 Kofleriaceae bacterium | reverse complement strand
GGTCAGGATCTTCAGGCGCGGCTTGTCGCGCGCCAGCTCGCCGATCACCGGGTTGCGGGTCGACGCCGGCAGCCGGGCGTCGAGCACCTCGATGATCAAGTGCTGCGACGGGATCAGCTCGGCGAGCTCGCGCCTCGCCTTGGTCATGTGGCCCGGATACCACTGGAGCGACATGTGGCGGCGACTCTAGCGCTTGCCGGTGCCGAGCGCCTGCAAGATCGCCGGTTCCGGTCGCGGCAGCTCGATCACGCTGCCGCGAGCGCCGCCGGTCAGGATCGTCACCTTGGCGACCCGGGCCCGGACGAGCGGCTCGTTGGCGAGGTCGCCGCCCGTGTTGGTGTTGGCCTGCAGGCCGACCCGCGCGCTGACGTCGACGGTGAGCCGCAGTCGGCTGCCCTTGGCGAGGGCGCGCGCGAAGAACCGCATCCCCGGGATCTCGACCAGCTCGGGCACGCCGGGCGCCATCATCACCGGCTGCACGCCGCCCTTGCGGTAGCGCAGCCGGAGGATCGCGGCGCTCAGCATCACGGCCGTGCCGTCGGGCAGGAGCTCGGAGAGCACGACCCCGAGGTCGGCGTCGGGCTGATCGATCGCGACCCGCAGCTTGATCCGCGGCCGGCCGGCGACGACGAGCTCGGCCGGCAGCGGCGCGCTGTGCCAGCTGACATGGCTCGGCTGGCCATCGTAGTCGAACCGCTGATCCTTGAGGTACGCCGGCGCGTCGGCCTCGATCAGGTCGCGCGACGGCAGCGCGCGCGGATCGGACACCACCGTGACCGCCGCCAGCGCCGCCGGCTGGTCGACCAGCGCGCCGCCGTGCAGCACGTCGCCGGGCCGCGCGTCGGTCGCGTCGAGCGCGAACGTGAGCGCCGGGCCCTCGAGCTGGGCCAGGCTCGCGGCGTGGATCCACGTGTTGCGGCCCATGAGGAAGCACGCGATGCGGTCCGAGAGCAGCGCCGGCAGCGCCGCGCCCTTGAGCACGTGATCGTACCAGGCGCGGTGCAGGTCGAGCACGTCGACCACGGCGTCGGCGCCGAACGACAGGCCGCCGAGCTCGGCGACCGGATGGCGCGTGCCGCCGTGATCCCACGGGCCGATCACGAGCAGGTGCTGCCGGGTGACGTCCGGTGCGCCATGCGCCATGTGGCGCTCGTAGTAGGTCAGCGCGCCGAGCTGATCGTCGTCGAAGTGGCCGGTGATCGTCAGGATCGGGATCCGCAGCCGGGCGTACTGCGCGGGGCTCGGCGCCAGCGCCTGCCAGAACGCATCCTCGCGCGGGTGCGCGAGCCAGGTGCGAAACACGGTGTTGCGAATACCCGTGATCTGCTCGAGGTCGGCGAACGCGCGGCCGGTGGTCGCGAGCTGCCACATCGCGTTGGTCCAGATCGCGTCGGACTCGAACACGCTCTTGTTCGACGCGTGGCCGTTGACGAAGCTCAGCCACTGCAGGACGTAGCTCGAGTACACGCCGCCGGGCTGCGGGAAGTCGACCCCGAGATGGACGGCCGCCGTCGGCACCATCGTCTTCAGGTGCGGCGGCAGCTCCTTGGCGAGCGACCACTGCGCGAAGCCGCGCCACGAGCCGCCCCAGGTCGCGACCTGGCCATCGCACCACGGCTGCCGGGCGATCCACTCGACCGCGTCGAACCCGTCCTTGCCCTCGGACTGGCCGGGGATGAACGCGCCGCCCGAGTTACCGCGGCCGCGCAGGTCGACCGCGACGAACGCGTAGCCGTGCTGCGCGAAGTATGCGCCCTGCGGGGCGACCTCCTCGGCGATGTACGGCGTGAGCACGACGATCGCCGGCACGCGCTTGGCCTGCGCCGGGTCGCGATAGATCGTCGCGCTGAGCTGGACGCCATCGCGCATCGGGATCTTCTGATCCCAGGTCAGCTGCACCGGAATTCGCGAGGTCGCCGGGTCGGCGTTCGCGACCGTCGCCATCCCGACCAGCACGAGCATCATGCAGCCCACGGCGCGCATGCCGGGACGGTAGTACGGTCCGGCGCGGTCAGCCAGCGCGGATCCGGATCACGCCGTCCGCCGAGATCTCCACCGGCACCGGGTTGAGGCTCCAGCCCTCGCACGCCCCCCCGGTGCACAGGCCGTCCTCGATGCGGAACATCGCCTTGTGCATGCTGCACATGATCTCGCCGCCGATCGTGAACCGGTCGCGCTTGCAGTTGAGCGGCAGGCGCAGGTGCGGGCAGACGTTGACGTAGGCGTAGGCCTCGGCGCCGCGCCGGACCACGAACAGCGAGAACGGATCGGGCTCGGGGCCGAACTTGTGCTCGCGGCCGTCGCCGACCGCGTCGAGCGGGCCGAGCTCGGTGCCCGGCGGCGGCGCGTGCGGGTGGCGGCGCCAGACAGACGGATCCCCAGGAGCCTTGATCACCTCGCGCGGCATCGCGGTGATCGTACACCAGGGATGCCGCGCGGGGCGCAGGGTCAGACGCAGCTCAGGCCCGGCGAGTCTAAGCCTTCAGGCGAGATCGAAGACCAGGACCTCGCTGGCGTCGATGCCCTCGATCGCCACCGCCTGCTCGTCGGACAGGCTGACCGCGTCGCCGGCCGACAGCTGGGTGCCGTTGACCTTGGCCTGGCCGCGCACGACGTGGATCCAGGCGTGGCGGCCGGGGGCGAGCGCGTGCTCGGCGGTCTGACCGCGGTCGAACAGCCCGGCGTACAGCGTGGCGTCGGCGTGGATCGTCACGCTTTGGTCGCGGCCGTCGGGCGAGGCCACCCGGCGCAGCACGCCGGCCTTGGCCTCGGCCGGGAACGCCCGCTGCTCGTAGCTCGGCGGCAGGTTGCGCTGGTCCGGCACGATCCAGATCTGGAGGAAGTGGACCGGGTCCTGCTTCGAGGCGTTGAACTCGCTGTGCTGCACGCCCGAGCCGGCCGACATCCGCTGGACGTCGCCGGGCTTGATCACCTCGCCGGTGCCCATCGAGTCCTTGTGCTCGAGCGCGCCGTCGAGCACGTACGAGATGATCTCCATGTCCTTGTGGGCGTGGCGGCCGAAGCCCTGGCCCGGCGCGACGCGGTCCTCGTTGATCACGCGCAGGGAGCGGAAGCCCATGTGCGCGGGGTCGTAGTAGTCGGCGAACGAGAAGGTGTGGTGGCTGTCGAGCCAGCCGTGGTTGGCGTGGCCCCGCTCGCTGGCTCTTCGTACGTTCATCATGACGGTAGCTCCTTACCCGACTCATGTTGCGCATCCCGGGGCCCGCCGGGAAGCGGCAATCGATTGATGGCATCCATCGCTTCATGAGATGGGTGGTAGGTGTTCGAGACCTTCACCCTGGATCAGCTCCGCGCGCTGATCGCCGTGATCGAGGAGGGCAGCTTCTCGGCGGCCGCGCGCAAGCTGCACCGGGTGCAGTCGGCGATCAGCACCGCGATGGCCAACCTCGAGAGCCAGCTCGGCGTGTCGCTGTGGGACCGGTCGACCAAGGTGCCGCGGCTGACCGAGCAGGGCCAGGCGGTGCTGGCGGCGGCGCGCCGGGTGTGCGGCGAGGTCGATGCGCTGCGCAAGCTGACCCAGGGCATGGCGCACGGCCTCGAGGCCAGCGTGTCGCTGTGCGTCGACATCCTGTTCCCGCTGCCGGCGCTGGTCGAGCTGTGCGAGCGGTTCCGCGCCGAGTTCCCGTCGGTCGACCTCCGGGTCGACACCCAGAGCATGACCGGGGTCTCGGCCCGCGTCCTCGACGGCTCGGCGACGCTCGGCGTGGCGTGTCCCATGGGGGTCTCGCCGGCGCTCGAGCGCAAGGTGCTGACCGCGATCAAGATGGTGCCGGTCGTCGCGCCCTCGCACCCGTTCGCGGCGCTGCGCGGCCCGATCCCGACCTCGCGGCTGCGCGACGACATCCAGCTCGTGCTGTCCGAGCTCCAGGGCGAGGGCCACCCCGACCAGGCCGTCCTGTCGATCCGCAACTGGCGCGTCCGCGACCTCCACACCAAGCACGCCCTGCTCCGCGCCGGCCTCGGCTGGGGCAACCTGCCGGAGCACCTCGTGCGCGACGACGTCCGCGCTGGCACCCTCGTCCGCCTCGCCATCGAGGCCTGGGGCGACGACGAGCACACCCTCTACCTCTCCGCCGTCTACCGTGCCAGCGCGACCTTCGGCCCCGCCCACCGCTGGCTGCTCGCCCAGCTCGAGACCCTGTGCAGCCGCGACGCGGCCCCGGCGCCGCCGGCGGCGAAGCCGAAACGGATCAGAACGTCTGGTTCGAGAAGTGGAAGAGCAGGTAGGTCGGGTTCGAGGTCGTCGGGTTGATGACGATGGCGCCGTCGTGGTTGGTCGGGTTGCGGTGGATGTCGTGGCCGCCGGTGGCGTCGAAGCCGGTGGCGAAGATCGAGACGTGGTTGGCGGAGGCGAGGAGGGAGTCGAGCTGGGCCTGGAGCTGGCTCAGCGAGAGCGCGGTGAAGCTGGTGGAGTGGACGGCGAGGTTGTTGGCGTAGTCGAGGGTCTGGCCGGTGTGCCAGCCCTCGGTCCAGGCGCCGCCGCGCAGGGCGGCGTTGAGGGTGCGGAACTGGACGTCGGGGTCGCCCGAGGTCGACTCGACGTTGACCGCGATGTCCTCGACCTTGCCGTTGACCCGGACCTGGAGGTGCAGGTGGTTGTCGTCGCCGCGGCAGGTCGCGCTGCCGTTGACGTTGACGATCGAGACCAGGAAGCCGTCGAGCCGGCCGTAGGCCGCGGACATCGCCGAGCCGAACGAGCCGGTGCAGGCGACGCGGGTCGGCGTGCCATCGCCGGTGCCGCCACCGCCGCCGCCGGCGTCGGCCGGGCCGGTGCCGGCGTCGGCCGGCTGGACGCCGCCGCAGCTGTGGTGCGCGGTCGACGAGTTGCGCGGGGCGGGGGAGGCGGCGGCGAAGTCGGCGGCGTTGTTGTCGGCGTCGGTGCAGCCGCTCGCGCCGCGGTAGCCGGCGGTGGTGACGCTCAGCGTGACCGCGCTGGTGCCCTCGGCGGCGTCGGTCGAGCCGAAGCCGACGAAGTCGCGGACCGCGGCGTTGGGCAGGCACGCGGCGCCGCCGCCGCAGGTCAGCAGCGTCTGGTTGGTGACCAGCGCGAGCTTGCCGTGCGAGCTGGAGAGGTTAATCGGCCCGGTCGCGTCGGCCGCCGGCAGCGCGCCGCCGACCGCGCCGCTCGACGCCAGCGCGACGAGGTAGTAGCCGCCCGCCGGGATGCTGCCGGTCAGGTTGGCCCTGGCCCACGACGAGCCGGTCGCCGCCGCGTACTGCAGCGACCAGCCAGCGACGCTGACCGCGCCGGTGCCGCGGTTGAACAGCTCGACATAGTCACTCGCGAGCGGCGCGCCGGGGTTGCCGCCGCCGCCGTAGATCTGGCTGATCACGACGTCGCTCGAGCCGGTGGCGTAGCCCTGCCAGGTTGCCTCGGCCTCGGGCTCGGGCATCGCGTCGCACGCCGCGACGCCGAGCAGCGTCCCGGCGCACAGCAAGATCTTGACGGTGAAGTTGCGCATGGCCGGCAGCGTAAGCAGATTTCGCGATAGCCGATCATTCGGATTGCCCGGCCGATCATTAAAACTCACATGCGGTGTAATTCCTGCGAGGGCGCTCGCGACACGCGGCCGAAATGACGCAAGCTCTGGCCATGGCCGAGCTGATCCTCACCACCTTCGACTGGGTGCCCGAACCGCCGCGCGGCTTCGTGCGCGATCTGCGCGTGCGCTGGGCGCTCGAGGAGGCCGGGCTCGCCTACCGTGTCCAAGGCGCGCCGTTCGAAGATCGCAAGCCCGAGCACTTCGTGCATCAACCATTCGGCCAGGTCCCGTGGCTGACCGATGGCGGGCTGTCGATCTTCGAGAGCGGCGCGATCCTGCTCCACCTCGGCGAGCGCAGCCCGGCGCTGCTGCCGACCGAGCCGGACAGCCGCAGCGAGGCGCTCGAGTGGCTGTTCGCGGCGCTCAACTCGGTCGAGATGGCGAGCATGCCGTGGACGATGATGAAGTTCTCCGGCGACCCGCAGGACGGCCCGGCGTGGAAGCGCACCGACGAGTTCCTCCAGGCCCGGCTCAAGCACGTCGCGCCGGTGCTGGCCAGGCGCGACTGGCTCGCCGGCACGTTCTCGATCGCCGACATCCTGATGGCCGACGTGCTGCGCGTGGTCGATCGGTTCGACGCCCTCGCGGCGTTCCCGGTGTGTCGCGCCTACGTCGCGCGCGCCACGGCACGCCCGGCGTTCGTCAAGGCGCACGCCGATCAGCTGGCTCACTTCGCCGCGGCCGACGCCAGGCGCTCGTAGAGGATCACCGGGTCGCCCTTGTACGTGGTGCGCACGCGCTCGGCATAGCCGAGCTTGCTGGCGACCCGGATCGACGGCTCGTTGCCGACCTCGATCAGGCACGTGGTGCGCGCGCCGATCGACGGGTGGCGATCGGCCCAGGCCAGCGCGGCGCGCATCGCCTCGACGGCGTAGCCCCGACCCTGGGCGGCGCGGGCGATGACCCAGCCGGCCTCGGGGACGCCGTGGTCGTCGGCGGTGCCGAGCGCGCGCTTGAAGTCGGCGATGCCGACCTCGCCGACCAGCGCGTCGGTGGCGCGCTCGCGGACCAGCCAGAAGCCGTAGCCCGACAGCGCCCAGTGGCCGACGTAGCGCTGGAGCCGGGCCCAGACGTCCTCGCGGCTGGCGACCCGGCCGCCGATGTAGCGGACGATCTCCGGATCGGACCACAGCGACAGCGAGGCGTCGAGATCGGCGAGGGTGTGGCCGCGCAGGACCAGGCGCGAGGTCTCGAGGTGCGGGATCGTGAAGCCCGAGGACGCGGTCATCCGCGCATGGTAGCGCGGCCGGGCCGGGCCGGTCGTGCGCGGCGGGTAGGTGCTACGCTGGGCGCGATGGAACAGCTGTCGACCGGGCTGGGCGACCTGTCGCGGGGGCTCGCCGCGCTGCGCGCGCATCCGCGGTGCTGGAAGTACCTCATCGCGCCGGCGGTGATCACGGCGGTGCTGATCGTGGCGATCGCGCTGGGCGCGCAGCACGCGAGCGCGCCGGTGGAGTCGTGGCTGACGCTGCACCTGCCGCGCTGGCTGGCCGGGCTGACCGGCGGCGTGATGCGGCTGTTCATCGTCGTGCTCGTCCTGGTCGGGTCGTTCGTGGTGTTCGTGCCGCTCGCCGGGCTTATCACCGGACCGTTCGCCGAGAAGCTGTCGGATCACCTCGAGGTCGCGCTGACCGGCCGGCGATCGCCGCCGTTCCGGTTCGGCGAGTTTCTCCACGGCGTGGCGCGCGCGATCGGCCACGGCCTGCGCAGGGTGCTGGCGTCGCTCGCCGCGCTGGTCGTGATCGCGATCGTCGGCTGCGTCCCGGTGATCGGCACGATCGCGGCGCTGGTCGCGACGCTGTGGCTCACCGCGCACGGCGCCGCATACGACTGCTACGACGCGGTGCTCGGCCGCCGCGCCTACGGCTACCGCGAGAAGCTGCGCTACCTCGCGCGCCACCGCGGCCGGACGATGGGCCTGGGCGGCAGCGTCGCGCTGCTGCTGCTCGTGCCGGTGGTCAACCTGTTCGTGCTCGGCGTGGGCGCGGCCGGCGCGACCGTGGCGGCGCTCGAGCTCGAGCGATAATTCGATTCCGGAGTCGGGCAGCGGGGCTATCGAAGATACCTGTCAAGAAATCACCGTGCGCGCGGCGCACGTCCGATCTCGCGGCCACGACGCCAATGTCGGACCTCGGGCGCGATTCTCGGCGAGGCGCGCGCAAAGCTTGCGTGCGGGTGAACTTCGTAGGCGCGACAAGTCGTTGCGAATCGGGCGACTAGCGATCTCGCAGCCCGCGACGAGGCAGGCGCCATACATTTCCGTCGAGAATGAAAGCGTTTTCCTGTTGTAGAAAATTGCAGCCAGTCTCGCGCGCAGCTGCCTTGGACTCGCGCACAGCGGTGCTAGCGTGGGGGCAATCGAGTTTATGGAAAATG
>DASWOO010001011.1:0-8090 GCA_036404335.1 Kofleriaceae bacterium | reverse complement strand
GACGACCTGCCGGCGCTGACCGAGTCGGCGGCGTGGCTCGCCGCGCACCTGCCGGCCGAGGTCGCGCCGGCGTTGATCCACAACGACTTCAAGTTCGACAACGTGATCTTCGACGCGTCGCTCGCGCACATCACCGGCGTGCTCGACTGGGAGATGGCGACCGTCGGCGACCCGCTGATGGACCTCGGCACGACGCTGGCGTACTGGGCCGAGGCCGGCGACCCCGAGGCGTTCTATCAGCTGCCGTTCGGGCCGACGATGAAGCCCGGGATGATGACCCGGCAGGAGCTGGCGGACGACTACCTGGAGAAGTCCGGGCGGCGGACCGATCAGCTGGTGTTCTATTACGCGTTCGGCCTGGTCAAGACGGCGGTGGTGCTGCAGCAGATCTACTATCGCTGGAAGCAGGGCACGACGCAGGACGCGCGGTTCGGCCACCTGATCCTCGGGGTGCGGATGCTGGCGGAGCAGGCGCACAAGGCGATCGGCCGGGGGGCGATCTGATGAACCGCATCGCCTTGATCGCGACCGCGCTGGCGGCGCTCGTCGTCGTCGGCGGCGCCGCGGCGTACATGTCGATGAGCGACCAGATCGCGCGCGAGGACGTCGGCGATAACGCCGCGCTCGGGCCGGTGCAGGATCAGCTCGCCGGGTTCAACGGCTGCGAGATCGAGTACCGGACGCACCACCGGATGAGCAACACCCTGGTGCAGCTCGCCAGCTGCGGCGAGCCGCGCTCGACGGCCCACGTGACGGTGCCCGCGGACTGGAAGTTCCCGGATCTGGTGTTCGAGGCCCGGCGGGACAACGCCCGGCGCCGCTGGCGGATCTACGTCGACAAGTCGCGGACCTCGCTCGACACGCTGGTCGCGGCGCTGAGCAAGGTCGCGCCGGTGATCGTCGGCGACGGCAACGCCCAGCTCCAGAAGGCGCAGGCCGGCGACCGCGCGTGGCGCGACGGTGAGGCGGACCGAGACAAGGCCGCGCACGACCAGACCGATCAGAACCGCGCGTCGTACGGCAAGTAGCGCTACTTGATCTCGACCCGCCAGGCGCCGTGCTCGGTGTCGTCGGTGATCTCGACGCGCGGGTCATCGTCGCGGAACACCAGGACTTGCTTGCCGTCGTCGTCGCGCGGCCGGGGCTCGCCCCACTTGCGCTTGAACAGCTCGAACAGCGCGTCGCGCGCCTCGGGGTGCGGGCGGTAGGGCAGCGAGAACGCCATGCGCTTGATCACGCCGCCCGCCGGGGTCAGCGTGATCTTGGTCGCGGTCCGCTCCCACTCGGTCGGCAGCAGGCTGAGCACGAGGTCCTTGCCCGAGCTGGTGATCGCGTCCTTGTAGGCCTTCTTGACGTCGTCGATCGACTTGCCGAGCACGGGCTCGGGCAGGCCGTCGAGCTGATCGGGCTGATCGCCGAACAGCTGGGCGGCCGGCAGAAAGTTGTCGTAGGCGAGGTCGTGGCTGTTGCCGAGCGCGTCGCGCAGGGTCGCGCGCCAGCCGGTGGTCGGATCCGGCCACACCAGCACGGTCTTGCCGACCGGCGCGGTCGCCTTCCAGCCCTCGCTCCACGCGTCGGCGATCAGGTCCTCGGCGTGCGGCGGCAAGTTGAGGTAGATCGACCGCACGGTCGCGGTCTTGTCGTCGATCGCGACGAACTCGCGCACGCCGTCGACCGGGCTGGCGATGCCCGAGCGCACGTCGACCGGGCCCGGCGCGATCTTGCGCGCGTCGGTCGCCTTCATGCCGATGCGCAGGCTGGCGAGCTCGCCCGGCGGCACGACGTGCGCGCCGAAGAACCCGGCGGTCAGCGCGTGGTACGGCACGAACTCGAGCGAGCAGTTGCGCTCGAGGCAATCGAGCTTGACCTTCCAGCCCGTGGTCTCGCTCGCCCACGTGGTCTCGGGCTGGCCGAGCGCGTCGCGCGTGATCTGCGGGTCGCCCCACGACCGGGTCAAGAGCTCGCGCACGCCGTGCCCCTGGACCACGGCGATGATGCCGGCGACCGAGCCCGAATCGATGCGGACCTCGAGCGCGACGTCCTTCACCCCCGAGTCGAGCACCAGCTGCTCGTGCAACCCGCGCGTGTCCTGCTTGAGCCCGGGCACCCGCCGCCGGGCCTCCGCGACGCTCATGCCCGGCTGGATCTTCGCCAGCCCGCACGGCGGCTCGATCGCCGAGCCAAAGAAGTCCGCGTTCAGCGGCGGCGACCCGCCACATGCCGCCGATACCGCGGCACACAGGGCGAGGACGGCTCTCACCCTTCCTTTGTGCCCCGCCCCGCCCCGATCCACAAGTCCACGGCGCGGGCTCCGCGAGCTCCGCCGGGTCGCTGGCTGCGTGGTACGGTCGACGGCGATGACGGTCTCGAGCTTTTCGCTGACTCCCGGCAAGCGCGTGCTCTACCTGACCAAGGACCCGGACAAGATCCGGCAGCAGCTGGCGGGGACGCTGACGTTGACCATGGACGACGTGTCGCCGGCCGATCTGCTCGATGACATCAACACCGACGCGATGACGCCGGCGTGGGTGTGCTTCGATTACGACCCGGCGGAGATCGCCAAGAACGCGTACGCCGGGCTGATCGTCGGCGGTCAGCGGCTGGTCCCGGTGCAGGCGCTGTTCGGCACGGGCTTCGAGGTCATCGTGTCGGGCGCGCAGAAGGGCGTCGGCTCGAGCCGCGAGCACGCCGCGCAGTGCGAGGTGTTCTCCGGCAGCCGGCTCGCGGTGGCGTCGTCGTTCGCGCCGATCCACGCGCGCAACAACATCAACCTCGGCCAGCTGATGGCCGACCACGCCACGCTGCGCCGGCTCGAGCACGGCGAGTCGATCCCGCTCGAGGAGTTCACCCGCGGCCACGACGCGATCACCGTGCAGATCATCGAGAGCGGGGGCCTGTTGCCGTTCTGCGCCCGGCTCGCGCGCGGCGAGCTCGCGGTGCCGCCGACCGGCACCGGCCCGCGGCCGATGAACCTGACCGAGAAGATCCTCGCCGCCAAGCTGGTGCCCGGCCAGGGCGCGTACGTCAAGCCCGATGACGCCGTGCTGGTCAAGGTCGACGCCGGCTACTCGCACGAGTTCACCACCGCGCAGGTCGACATGTTCCTCGCCGCCGAGTACGGCGCCGACTACAAGCTCGTGGATCCGTCGAAGTTCGCGGTGTTCGAGGACCACCTGATCTACGCCACCGGCGTGGCGTCGATGGCGAAGTTCGCCGACAAGATCGGCAAGCTGCGCGAGCGCCAGCGCGCGTTCGCCGATGCCACCGGCGTACGCAACTACTCCGCGGTCGACGGCGTATCGCCCGGCATCTGCCACCAGGTCGCGCGCGAGCAGCTGATCGATCCGGGCGACTTCGTCCAGGCTACCGACTCGCACACCTGCATGGGCGGCGCGTCGGGCGCGCTGGCGTGGGGCGTCGGCACGACGGAGTACGCGGCGATGATCTACTGGGGGTTCACGCCGCTCGCGGTGCCCGAGTCGATCCGGTTCGAGCTGACCGGCCAGCTGCCGGCCGGGGTCACGGCCAAGGATGTGATGCTGCACATCCTGGCGACCTACGCCAAGCGCGAGGACACGCTCAACCGGGTCATGGAGTTCGGCGGCGAGGGCCTGTTCGCGTTGTCGCCCGACGAGCGCGCCACGCTGGCCAACATGGCCACCGAGTGCTCGGCGCGCGGCGCGGTCATGGAGGTCGACGAGACCATGGTGCAGTGGATCGCCGAGCGCCGGGCCACCGAGCCCGCGGAGCGCGCGCGCGTCGCCGAGGCGCTGCGCCGCAAGGCGGTCTCGCCCGACCCGGGCGCCGAGCACGCCGGCGGCATCCACCGCATCGACCTCGCGCAGATCCAGCCGATGGTCGCCACCCCCGGAGATCCCGACCACGGCATCGCCAGCGATCCGAAGAACGGCGCGCTGATCGCCGAGCTCGGCCACGTCAAGATCGACATCGCGTACGGCGGCTCGTGCACCGCCGGCAAGCGCGACGACATGGACATGTACGCGCAGGTCATGGCCGACGCCGAGCGCGCCGGCCAGCGCGTCGCCGACGGCGTCAAGTTCTACATCCAGTTCGGCTCGCAGGAGGTCGAGGCCTATGCCCGCGAGCGCGGCTACACCGAGCTGTTCGCCCGGACCGGCGTCGAGATCATCAAGCCCGGCTGCGGCGCGTGCATCGGCTGCGGCCCCGGCGTGTCCGACCGCGGCGACCAGGTCTCGGTCTCCGCGATCAACCGCAACTACAAGGGCCGCTCCGGCCCCGGCAAGCTCTACCTCGCCTCGCCCCTCACCGTCGCGGCCTCCGCCGTGGCCGGCGAGATCGTCGAATACCGCGCCCACATGTTCGGCAAGCCGAGCTGATCCGCGAACGAAAGGACCTGACAATGCCAGTCTTCCGAACCTTCATCGAGCTGATGAAAACCTACCTCGACGCCAACAAGCAGGCGTCCAACGTCATCCACGTCACGCCGCACGACGAGCACGAGATCCTCAGCGCGCTCCACGAGCTGCCCGACTCGGTCAAGGCCAAGGTCATGACCGAGGGCGTCCGCTCCGCCTTCCCGCGCATCTTCGGCATGCGGACCGTCTGGGACGCCGAGCAGACCCGGGTCGACCACGAGTCCGCCTCTCCCGTCGGCTTTCGCTGAGCCTCCGCGCTCAGGACTTGTCGCCGCTGCCGATCCAGCCGCGCTTGCGGAACCAGAGCAGGATCGAGGCGGCAACGATGACCATCAGGCCGATCGCGGCGGGGTAGCCCCAGACCCAGTCGAGCTCGGGCATGTTCTTGAAGTTCATGCCGTAGACGCCGGCGATGAAGGTCAGCGGCATCATGACGGTCGACATCAGGGTCAGCGTCTTCATGATCTCGTTCATCCGGTTGGACTGAACGGACAGGTAGGCGTCGAGCGCCGAGGTCACGAGATCGCGGTAGCCCTCGGCGACGTCGGTGATGCGCAGGAAGTGATCGTAGACGTCGCGGTAGAACGGCAGGGCCTCGGTCGGGATCTCGTCGAGCTCGCCGCGGGACAGGCGGAGCAGGATCTCGCGCTGGTGGATGCTCATCCGGCGCAGCTCCTGGAGCCGGCGCTTGAAGGCCAGGATGCGCATCAGCACGACCTTGCCGCTCGGGGTGCCGGCCTTGTCGAGCACGTCGTCCTCGAGCAGCTCGATGTCGGCGTCGAGCTGGTCGATCACCGGCATGTAGCGGTCGACGGCGCGGTCGAGCAGGGCGTGGGCGAGCCAGGCGACGCCCTTGACCAGGATCCGCGCCGAGTGGTCGAGCTCGGTGCCGACGTCGTCGGTGACCATGCCGCTGGGATCGTGGGTGACCAGCCAGTTGGGGCCGATCACGATGTCGATCTCGACGGTCTTGAGCTTGTCCTCCTGGGCGGCGCCGATGCCGTGGACGATCACGTAGAGGTAGGCGTCGAAGTCGTCGATCTTGGGCCGCGACCGCTCGGCCCAGATGTCCTCGATGGTCAGCGGGTGCAGCTTGAGCGTGTCCGCGAGCAGCGCGTTGGCCTCGGGGCTCTGGCGCTCGAGGTCGATCCAGATCCGCTGGCCGCGCGCCAGCGCGTCGCGCATCTGGGTCGGGTCGGTCGTCGTGGTCAGGTGTTCGCCATCGAGGATGCGCGCCTGCATGCGCGCGCGAGCTTAGCAGCGCGCGCTAGCCGAACTGCACCGAGCGCCGCGACATCGGCCCGTTCCACCAGTAGCCGGTGATCGGGAACGCGACGCTCGAGTCACCCGCGGCGCCGGCCGCGACGATCACCGGCACGAAGTGCTCGTGCGTCGGCAGCGACTCGCGGACGCCGGGCGCCCGCGCACGGTAATCGAGCAGCGAGTCGACGTCGCGCTTCATCAAAACTTCAGCCGTCCAGCTGTCGAATTCGCTGGCCCAGGCCGGGGTCGTGCGCAGCGACAGCGCCCGCAGGTTGTGCGTCAGGAACCCGCTGCCGATCACCAGCACGCCGTCGCGGCGCAGCGGCGCCAGCGCCTGGCCCATCGCGAACAGCTCGGCCGGCACCTCGCTCGGCAGCGAGATCTGCAGCACCGGGATGCTCGCGTCCGGGTACATGCACATCAGCGGGATGTACGTGCCGTGATCGAGCCCGCGACGCGGCTCGTCGACGAACGCGATGCCCGCCCCGGCCAGCAGCTCGCGGATCCGCGCCGCGACGTCGGGCGCGCCCGGCGAGGCGTACTGCAGCCGGTAGAACCGCTCCGGAAAGCCGTAGAAGTCGTAGATCAGCGGCAGCGGCTCGACCGCGCCGATCGACACCGGGCGCTCCTCCCAGTGGGCCGACACCACGACGATCGCGCGCGGCCGCGGCAGCGCCACGCCCCACGCGGCGAGCTCGGCGATCCAGCCCGGGTCATCGAGCAGCGGCGGGGCGCCATGGGCCTGGAACAGCACGGGCATCTGCATCGCTGTCATGGTTTGGCACTCGCCCCGCCGTCGACAAGCCGCCGGCCTGGAACAGTTAGTTAACCGCGGACGAGCCGGATGATCTGGCGCAGCACCGCCGTCAGCTGCGCCGCATCCTGCCCCTTGCGGAACATCGGCCGGCCGGGCGCGACCACCGCGGCGTCGTCGCCCTCGCCGTCGCCGAGGAACACCACCCGATCGGCCAGCCACGGCTTGACCTGCAGGATCCAGCGATAGACGTCGGCGCCCGAGCCGTCGTCCATGTTCCAGTCGATGACCACCGCGTCGAGCTCGGTGTGCATCAGCAGCTGGATCGCGCCGTGGCCGCTGTCGACCGGCGACACCGCGTAGCCCGACGCGGTCAGCACGTCGGCCATCGCCATCAGCAGCACCGGCTCGTCGTCGGCGAGCAGCAGCGACGGCTGGCCGGCGTCGGTGACCTCGAGCGCCGCCTCGCGCTCGGCCTCGAGCCGCCGCCGCCGCTGCACCGCCGCGACCGCGACCCGCACGACCTCGGCCGGCCGCGCCATCGTCACCCACAGGCAGCGCCCGGCGACCAGCCGGTCGAAGTCGGCCGGCGGCTCGTGGGCGAGGAACACGAAGCCGTCCCGCAGATCGTAGCGCTGGTGCAGCGCCCAGCGATACACCTCGCCGCCGACGGCGTGCGCCGCGTCCCATGGCGCCACGACCAGGTCGGTCGGCCGGTCGCCCTCGAGGTGCGCCTGGGCCCGAAACCCCGTCACCGCCGTCACGACCTCGAAGCCGCTGGCCTCGCACAGCCGGGTCAACACGTCGAGCGCGGCGCCGTCATCGTGGATGACGAGGACGGTGGGACGGGCCTTGGACAAGGTGGCGCTTACTATAGCCGTGCTAGTGTTCGCACATATGCGATGGATGCTTCCGCTCGGCGCTGCGGCCGGGTTTGCGGCTGCGGTGGCCTGCTCGGGTCCTGCCAGCAAGGGCCCCAGGCCGCCCGGCGCCCCGGCCGAGATCCGGGTCGACCTCCCCGATGTCCCGGCCAAGATCGCCGTCACCAAGAGCGCGCCGACGGACAACAACGCGCCGGACAAGCGGTCGCCGATCCTCGACGTCCTCAAGGCCGAGAACGAGCGCGAGCTCGCCGGGCTCCGGACGCAAAAGGAGCCGGCGTACTACCTGGCCTACCAGCTCGTCGAGCAGCGCGTCGTCAACCTCGAGTCCGAGGGCGGCGCGCTGATCACCGACAGCGACGAGACCATGCGCAACCTCGACGTCGAGGTCCGCGTCGGCAAGCCCGAGCTCGATAACACGCGGGCGATCACCGACGATCAGAACGGGCTCAACGCGCCGCTGACCCGCCGCGGCTACGTGCCGTTCGGCGACGACAAGCAGGCGCTGACCAACGCGCTGTGGATCGAGACCGACCGCCGCTACCGCGGGGCGGTCAGCGCGCTGGGCTACGTCCGCCAGGACCAGTCGACGCTCAAGAAGGCGCGCAACCCGGCGCCCGACTTCGCGGCGGCGCCGGCCGAGACCCACGTCGACGGCCCGACCAAGCTCGAGTTCGACAAGGCGCAGTGGGCCGAGCGGCTCAAGCGGTGCTCGGCCAAGGCGCTGCGCGGCCAGGCAACCCGCGGCTCGTGCAACGTCGTGTTCCAGCAGAACACCGCGTACCTGGTCAACAG
>DASWOO010001010.1:0-3778 GCA_036404335.1 Kofleriaceae bacterium | reverse complement strand
CGCCAACGTGCGGACATTCCATCGAATCGGTTTCGGGCTGGCGCTGATCGCCTGCCGCTCTTCGGACCCCGTCGTGAGCCGGCCCGCCGCGCCCGCCCCGGTGGTCGCCGCGCCGCCGGTCGCGCCGCCGGCCGAGCCGGTGCCGGTCGGGCCGCTGCCGCGCGACGTCCACCCGGTGCACGAGGCGCTGGTGCTCGACATCGATCCGGCGGCGGCCGGCTTCCACGGTACCGCGGCGATCCAGCTCCACCTCGATCGGCCGCGGCGCGCGATCTGGCTGCACGGCCGCGGCCTGCGGGTCCGCCGCGCGGCGGTGCAGGCGGCGGGCGCGGTGCTGCCGGCGACGTGGACCGAGCTCGATCCGAGCGGCGTGGTCCAGGTGGCGCTCGACCGCGAGGTCGCCGGCGATGTCGAGCTGCAGGTCGCGTTCGACGCCGACTACGATCCGACGCTGGTCGGCGTGTACCGGGTCAAGACCAAGGCCGGGCCGGCGGTGTTCTCCAAGTTCGAGGCGATCTACGCCCGGCGCGCGTTCCCGAGCTTCGACGAGCCGGCGTTCAAGCTGCCGTGGGACGTGACGATCCACGCGCCGGCGGGCGCGGCGGTGATCGGCAACATGCCCGTCGCGGATCAGGCGGCGAGCGGCGGCCGCCAGCGGGTGACGTTCGCGACCACGCCGGCGCTGCCGTCGTACCTGGTGGCGTTCGCGGTCGGGCCGTTCGAGACCCGCGCGACGACGGTCCCGGCCAGCGCGCTGCGGCCCCGGCCGCTGCCGCTCGGCGCCGTCGCGATCATTGGGCGCGGCGCCGACACCGCGTACGCGCTGGCCGAGGAGCCGAGGCTGCTCGCCGAGCAGGAGCGCTACTTCGACGTGGCGTTCCCGTTCGCCAAGCTCGATCTGATCGCGGTGCCGGACTTCCAGTCGGGCGCGATGGAGAACGCCGGGGCGATCACGTTCCGCGACTCGCTGCTGCTGGTCGACGACAAGATCACCTCGCTCGAGCAGAAGATCCAGGTGGCGTCGGTGGTCGCGCACGAGACCGCGCACCAGTGGTTCGGCGACCTGGTGACGATGGCGTGGTGGGACGATCTGTGGCTCAACGAGGGGTTCGCGACGTTCCTGGCGGGGCGGACGATGGCGGCGGTGCACCCGGAGTTCGAGGTCGAGCTCGGCGCGGCCAACCGGCTGAGCAGCGTGATGCGCGACGACAGCCTGGCGAGCGCGCGGCGGATCCGCCAGCCGATCGAGACCCCGCACGACATCACCAACGCGTTCGACGGCATCACGTACTCGAAGGGCGCGGCGGTGCTGACCATGGTGTCGCACTTCATCGGCGAGGCGCCGTTCCGCCGCGGGCTGCACGAGTTTCTGGTCGGCCACGCGTCGGGCAACGCGACCACGGCCGAGCTGGTCGCGGCGCTGTCGGCGGCGTCGGGGCAGGAGCTCGCGCCGCTGGTCGCGAGCTTCCTCGATCAGCCGGGCGTGCCGGCGATCTCGGTGACGCCGAGGTGCGAGGCCGGCGCGGGCTCGCTGGCGCTGGCGCAGGCGCGGTGGCGGGCCGCCGGCGCCGCCGCAGGGGCTTCCGGGGGTGACGCGGCGTGGACCGTGCCGGTGTGCGTCAAGGCGTCGGTGCATGGCGCGGTCGAGCAGAAGTGCGCGGTGCTGACGGGCCCGACCGGGACCCTGCCGCTGTCGGGCTGCGCCGACTGGGTGCTGCCCAACGCCGACGCCGCCGGCTACTACCGCGCGAGCTTGCCGCCCGCGGACCTGGCCCGGCTGCGCGACCGCGGCATGGCGAAGCTGTCGACGGCGGAGCGGCTCAACCTCGGCCACGACCTCGAGGCGGGGTTCGCCAGCGGCGTGCTGCCCGCGGATCAGGTGCTGCGCGCGCTGGCTCCGTTCGCGCGCGATCCGCACGGCGCGATCGCGGTGGTGCCGCTCGAGCTGCTCGGCGAGCTCGACGACGACTTCGTCGACGGCGCGGCGCGGGCGGCGCTGCGCCGGAAGATCGTCGAGCTCTACGCGCCGGTCGTGGCCCGGGTCGGCTGGGCGCCGGCCGCCGGCGACACGTCGTGGCGCCGGGTGCTGCGCAGCCAGCTGCTGGCGGTCTTCGCGCTCCGGCTCGAGGAGCCGCGGGTGCTCGCCGAGGCCGCGCGGCGCGGCCGGCGGCTGCTCGGGCTCGACCGCGACCACGTGCGCCACGCCGACGCGGTCAGCCCCGACCTCGCGGGCGTGGCGCTGGCCGCCGCGGCGCGGACCGGCGGCGCCGAGGTGTTCGACGCGCTGCGCGCCGAGCTGGCGAGCTCGGACGACGCGCAGGTCCGCCAGCGGCTGCTCGCCGCGCTGGCCAGCACGCGCGATCCGGCGCTGCTCGGCCGCGCGCTCGATCTGTCGCTCGATCCGTCGCTGCGCGCCAACGAGCGGACGGCGATCGTCGGCCGGCTGCTCGGCCTGGTCGCGACCCGCGACCTCGCCTGGGCGTGGACCACGGCGCACTTCGACGCGCTCGCGCCGATGCTGCCCGATCGCGCGGGCGGCGCGCTGCCCGGGGCGCCGGCGCTGTGCGACGAGCCGCACGCCGCCGAGGTCCGCGCGTTCTTCGCGCCGCGGGTCGAGCGCCTGACCGGCGGGCCGCGCAACCTCGCGCTCGCGCTCGAGCGCGCCACGCAATGCGCCGCCCGCGTCGCGGCCCAGCGCGACGCCGTCGCGAGATATCTTCGCCAGTGAGCCGTCACGCGTAGGTGTTGATCAGCGTGCCCTTGCCATCGATCGATGGCGGCGGCGTGGCGGACGCCAGCTCGCCGGCGTCGGACGCATTGGTGGTGTCGGCGGCCGCGACGGCGCCGGTGCGCGCCGCGCGTGCCATGCGGAGGGTGGACGGAGAATAGGTCGCAGCATCCAGCCGCGTGGAAGGGCTTCAGGACATCGCACCCCAAGTCGGCCGGCACGGCGCGGCGTGTAGCGCTGCGCGGGCCCGAGCTCGTCAGGTTTGACATGATCGGCCGGGTAGCCGGCGACTCGGGGCTGGGTAGCCCCGCCGGGCACTTGCTCGCAGCCCGCGGCGCAAGTTGTACGGATCCCGGACGTTAGATTCGCGCTGTGGGCCGCGCACGCGGGATCGGCGCAGGCACGAAGCGTGCTCCTGGCCGACGCGTGCGAAACGATTACCTGCTCGGGGATCTGCTGGGGCGCGGCGGCATGGGCCAGGTCCACGTCGCGCGCCATCGCTCGGGCCGGATCGTCGCGATCAAGCGCGTCCGGAACACGCTGAGCGAAGATCGCCTGATCGTCGACCGACTCGGCGACGAGTCCCGGCTGCTCCGCTCGGTCAGCCATCCCAACGTGGTGCGCGGGCTCGACGACGGCACCGACGCCGACGGCCAGCCGTTCCTGGTCATGGATCGCGCGTTCGGCACGCCGCTCAACGAGCTGATCGCCGCGCACGGCACGCTGACCGACGCGCGGGTCGCAACGATCGCCGCGCAGCTGTGCGCCGGCCTCGCCGCGATCCACGACGCCAGCATCGTCCACGCCGACCTCAAGAGCCACAACGTGCTGGTCGACGACGTCGACATCGTGACGATCATCGACTTCGGGCTCGCGCGCTCGGCCAGCGTGCCCGCGTCGCTCGGCGGGCTGGTCGCCGGCACCCCGGCGTACATGGCGCCCGAGCTGATCGCCGGCACGCCGCCGACCATCGCCGCCGACATCTACGCGGTGGCGACCATCATCTACGAGATGCTGACCGGCACGACGCCGTACTCCGGCCACATCTCG
>DASWOO010001009.1:0-4330 GCA_036404335.1 Kofleriaceae bacterium | reverse complement strand
CAGCGTGAACACCATCGCGAAGCCGGAGAAGATCGCGCCGGCGACGAAGTACGGCGGGAAGATCGTCGTGTGCCAGCCGGGCAGCTGCGAGGTCGCGAAGTCGAACGACACGACCGAGTGGACCGAGAACACCAGCGGCGTGGCGAGGCCGGCGAGGATCAGGTAGGCGCGCTCGTAGCGGTGCCACTGGCGGGCCGAGCCGCGCCAGCCGAGCGACAGCGTGCCGTAGATGATGCCGCGGATCTTGTCGCCCTTGGCGGCGTAGCGATCGCGGAACGTCGCGAGGTCGGGGACCATGCCCATGTACCAGAACAGGATCGACGTCGTGGCGTAGGTCGAGACCGCGAACACGTCCCACATCAGCGGGCTGCGGAACTGCGGCCACATCTGCATGTCGTTCGGGTGCGGGATCATCCACCACGCGAACCACGGGCGGCCGGTGTGGAGCAGCGGGAACAGGCCGGCGCACATGACGGCGAAGATCGTCATCGCCTCGGCCGACCGGTTGATGCTCACGCGCCACTGCTGGCGGGTCAGGTACAGCACGGCGGAGATCAGCGTGCCGGCGTGGCCGATGCCGATCCACCAGACGAAGTTGGTGATGTCCCACGCCCAGCACACGGTGTTGGAGTTACCCCACACACCGATGCCGGTCGTGACCAGCACGTAGATCGAGTACAGGCCGATCGCGAACAGCACGAGCGCGATGCCGAGCAGGCCGATCCACAGCTTGTGCGGCTTGGGCGCCTCGGCGATCCACGCGACGTCGCGCGTGACCGCGCGGAACGCCTCGCGGGCCTTGCCGGCCTCGGCGTGAGGAGAGTCGATGGTTGCGTCTGCAGAGCTCATTCGTGACCACCCTGTTGCGGCGCCGCAGCGACGAGGTTCGGGTTGGGGTTACGGACGCGCGCGAGGAACCGGTTGCGCGGCTTGGTATAGGTCTCGGGCAGGAGCGCGTAGGACCGGCGATCCTCGTGCAGGTGCGCGACGCGGCTGGTCTTGTCGGCGAGATCGCCGAACACGATCGCCTCGGTCGGGCAGGCCTGCTGGCACGCGGTCTCGACCTCGCCGTCGAGCAGCGGGTCGGTGACCGAGCCGGCGCGCTGGCCGGCCCGGACCTGGGCCTTGGCCCTGATCTTGGCGTTCTGGATCCGCTGCACGCAGAACGTGCACTTCTCCATGACGCCGCGCATGCGGACGGTGACGTCCGGGTTGAACAGCAGGCGGCGGACCTTGTTGCGGGCGTCGCGCCACTCCTTGTTCCAGTCGAGGAAGTTGAAGCGGCGGACCTTGTACGGGCAGTTGTTGGCGCAGTACCGCGTGCCGATGCAGCGGTTGTACGCCATATCGTTGAGGCCCTCGTCGGAGTGCGTGGTCGCGCCGACCGGGCACACCTGCTCGCACGGAGCCTGCTCGCAGTGCTGGCAACCGACCGGCTGGTGGATGACCGTGGGCTCGTCGACCGAGCCGCTGAAGTAGCGGTCGATCCGGATCCACGACATCTCGCGGTTGTTCATGACCTCTTTGCGGCCGACGACCGGGATGTTGTTCTCGGCCTGGCACGCGACGGTGCAGGCGTTGCAACCGGTGCAGGTCGACAGGTCGATCGCCATCGCCCAGCGGTGGCCGGTGTAGTCCTTCTCCTTGAACAGCGAGAACCCGCCCTCGCCCGGCTTGTCGTGGTTGCCGGCGTTGGCGATGTCGTTGAAGAAGCCTTCCTGCTCCTCGGCGCGCCAGCCCCGGCTCTCGTTAAGCGTCTGGTTCGTGGTCTCGCGGATCAGCTGACCGACGCGCTCCTGCAGGCCATCGGCGTTGACGTGCGCCTGATCGTGCTTGATCTGGGCCACGTCGCCCAGACCCTTGCGGATGTCCCAGTGCTCCTGGATGTTCGCGAGGGTGTACTCGTTGCCGGTCGCGGTGACCGACGCCTTGCCGGCGAAGTCCATCGCCGCCGAGGTCCGGACCTTGTACGTGTTCCAGCCGACCGTCTTGTGGCCGTTGCCGCCGACCCGGCCGGCCGCGGTGCGACCGCCGCCGAGCACGAGGCCGATCGTGCCCTTGGCCTGGCCCGGCATCGTGTAGCAGGGCAGCTCGACCTCGTTGGCGCCGAGCTTGACCTTGATGAAGGTGTCGTTGGCCAGGCCCAGGCCGGTCGCGGTGCTCGCGCCGACCAGGGCGTAGTTGTCCCACGTCACCTTGGTCATGAAGTCGGGCGTCTCCCACAGCCACGCGTTGTTGGCGTAGCGGCCGTCGTAGCTGTTGCTCGACGGGACGAACACGACCTCGAGGTCACCGTTGGTCTTGAGCGAGCCCGACGCCGCGCCGGCGCTGAGCGTCGGCGGGGTGTAGCTCGCGGACAGCGTCGGCTGCGCGACGGGCGCCGCGGAGTTGGCGACGAAGCCGTCGTGGACGTTCTGCTTCCAGTTGCCCTGGACGCCGAGGTCCTTGTGCGCTGCGGCGACCAGCTCCTGGCCGCCCTTCTCCTCGCCGAGCAGCAGCGACAGCAGCTCGATCGCCGACATGCCGCCGTACAGCGGCGCGATCAGCGGCTGGGCGATCGTGATCGTGCCGTCCCAGGTCCGGACATCGCCCCAGGCCTCGAGGAAGTGCGCGCGCGGCACGTGCCACGTCGTCGCCAGCGAGGTCTCGTTGCGATACTCGGACAGGTGGACCGAGGTCTGGACGTTCTTGAGCGCGGCGGCGAAGTTGAGGTCCGCGGGCGCGTCGTACACCGGGTTGCCGGCGAGGATGATCAGGTTGCCGACCTGGCCGCCCGTCATCTGCTTGACCAGCTCGGAGATCGCGGCGACGTGGCTCTGGGCGTTGCCGTCCGGATCCTCGATGTAGTCGAGGGTCGCGCCCGGCGCGCCGATCGCGTCGTTGATCCGCGCGACGACCGCGTGGACCTCGGGCGGCTGGCGCCGGCCGGCGATCACGACCGCGCGGCCCTTGTTGGCCTTGAGCTCGTCGGCGAGCACCTTGAGGTACTTGTCGACCTTGGCTTCCTTGAGGATCTCGGCGGCCGGCGCGGCGTCGCCGCGGACCAGGGCGGCGAGCGCCATGGTGAACGGCAGGCCGTGCTCGGTGCGCAGCGCGAGCCGGTGATCGGCCATCGCGCCGGTGTTGCTGAACAGGGCCTCGACCGACCACAGCCGGTTGATCTTGCCGATGCCCAGGGTGCCGTTCTGGCGGCGCGACCGGGCGAAGTCGCGGCTGTAGCGCAGCGACGCCGGGTGGTCGGTGAAGATGTCGGCGTCGATCGTGACGATGGTCTCGCAGCGATCGAGCCGGGCGATCGGCCGCTGCGCCGTGCCGAACGCGGCGGCGGTGCCGAGGCGCTCGTTGTCCCACGACAGCGGCTCGTACTCGTGCCAGGTGACGCCCTGCCCGACCAGCTTGGCGCGCAGCGCGCGCAGGGTCGGCGACGAGCTGGCCTCGCTGAGCACGTGGGTCTTGTTGAGCGTGCCGCGCAGCTGGCCGAGCGAGGCGCGGACCGCGTCCATCGACGCGCCGGCGCCGCCGGCGGCCGTCGCGCCGGTCGAGCGATCCGGGTCGTAGAGGTGGAGGATCGACGCCTGGATGAACGCCGACGAGCCGGCGTGGCGCTCGGTGCCGGTGACGATGCCACCGCTGGCGAACGGGTGATCCGGGTTGCCGTCGAGCTTGATCGGCCGGCCCTCGAACGCGGTCGCGATCAGCGCGTGGCCGACGCCGCCGACCTCGAAGCTGGTCGCGTACTGCTGGGTGATGCCCGGGGTCTGATCCTCGGGGCGGCGCGACAGCGGGACGATCTCTTCCTTCTCGTAGCGCTGGCAGCCGGCGCCGGCGCCCATGCCGGCGAGCGCCATCGACGCGCCCATCAGCTGGAAGAAGTTGCGGCGGTTGAGCGGATCCTTGGGCGCCTGGTCGGCACCCTCGGGGAACTCCTTGCCGTTGCGGTTGACCTGGAACGCCGCCGTGCCCTCGAGCTCCTGGAGCGAGCGCCAGTAGCCGTGGACCGGCGTCGGCGACAGATCGCTCAGCGGCTCTTCGTTGCCGTGGTCGTGGCCGTGGCCGTGGTCGTGATCATGCCCGTGGTCATGGTCGTGACCGTGGTCATGATCGTGACCGTCAGACGGCGACGACTCGATGACGTGAAGCTCTTCTTCTTGAGACATCGTCGGCCCCTAGCGGTGGCAGGTCGAGCAGTTAGTGGGAGGGTTCACGCCCTTGTGCTTGCGGACGTCTTCGCCCTCGGTCGGGCCGGGCGTGTAGCCCATCTTCGTGACGTTCTCGGGGTTCCGCAGGAACGGCGTCGGGTTGCGGTGGCAGCCCACGCACCACTCCATCG
>DASWOO010001008.1:0-4498 GCA_036404335.1 Kofleriaceae bacterium | reverse complement strand
CGGCCGACCCGCGCCGCCGGCACGCACCAGCGCGCGCGGGGGTCGCGGACGTGGACCATGACGACGCCGCTAGAGTCCGCCACCGGCTGCCGCCCCCCGCTGGCCGTCCAGGATCCGCCCCAGGTCGATGATCAGCGTTGTGTGGCCCTCGACGTCGACCTCGCCGGTGCAGAACCCGTCGGTCCGCGCGCGCGGCGTCCGGATCTGATCGTTGGTGAGGGTCACCGGTTCGCGCACCGAGTCGACCGGCACCGCGAGCGTGCTGGTGCCCTGCTGGAGATACAATGTGCGGACGCGAGCGTTGGGCGCGACGAGCCGCTCGCCGGAGCCGAGCAGCGCCGCGAGATCGGCCACCGCGATCGCCCGGCCGCGCCATGCGGCGACGCCGGGCAGCGTCGAGCTCGCCGTCGGCAGCGCGATCCACGTCAGCGGTCCGCCGATCTCCCGTACCGCGGTCATGTCCACCGCGATCCACGTAGCGTCGATCGTGATGGGTACAAACGACCGCATGCGGGAATTCTGCCCGAGCGGGAATGAACAAATCCAGCTGGTCGACACTGCATTACACCGGAGGCCCGCCGAGATGTATTGCGGTGTACGTTGCCCGCATGACACGTCGATCGCTTCGAGATCGGGTTGTAGTGATCACCGGCGCGTCGGCCGGCATCGGCCTGGCGTCCGCCCGGTTATTCATGCAGGCAGGCGCCAGGCTGGTGCTGGTCGCCCGCGGCGCCGACGAGCTGGAGAAGGTTCGGGCCGAGCTGGCGCAGCATGGATCGGTGCACGCGATCGTCGCTGATGTCGCCGATCCCGACGCTGCCGAGCGGATCGCCCGCGGCGCGCTGGACGCGTTCGGCGCGATCCACGTCCTGGTCAACAATGCCGGCAAGCACGCGCGCGGCCCGTTCCTCGATCAGGATAGGGACGCGCTCGGCGCGATGGTCGACGTCAACCTGCGCGCGCCAGTGGTCTTGACCCGCCGCATTCTGCCGCACCTGATCGAGACCGGCGAGGGCGCGATCGTCAACGTCGCGTCGCTGGCCGGCATGGTGCCGACCGCGGGCGGCGCGACGTACTCGGCGACCAAGTTCGGGCTCCGCGCGCTGTCGATGGCGCTCGCCGACGAGCTGCGCGGCACCGGCGTGACGGTGTCGTGCGTGTCGCCCGGCCCGGTCGACACCCAGTTCATCATGGCCGAGCTCGACGAGGTCTCGGACCTGACGATGTCGCAGCCGCTGAGCACGCCCGAGCAGGTCGCCGCGGCGGTCGTGGCGTGCGCGTGCGACGGCAAGCTCGAGCGGGCGACGCCGCGGATCTCGGGCGCGCTCGCGACCCTGGGCTACGTGGCGCCGGCCCTGCGGCGGGTGCTGCGGCCGCTCCTGGAGCTGCGCGGCCGGCGGGCGAAGCAAAAGCTGCGTGAACGCCGCCCGTAGGGTGGGGGACGGGATCGGTGCACTAGGTTTAGTGGCGAAGGCCGTTGCTAGTGTCAGACCCGGGGCGTAGAACGAGCGCCCACCCAAGTCATCCCACATAGTCGTGCTGGTGCGCTTCGGTCCATGAACCGGGGCGCTGAAGAGGGAACCCGGTGCAAGCCCGGGACTGCCCCGCAGCGGTAAGCGAGAACGACCTCCACACCACGCACTGGCCGCCCGGGCCGGGAAGCGGTGGACAGTAGGTTGCCGGCAACGGCGCGCTCGCGAGTCCGAAGACCTGCCACCACGGCGCATCTCGACACCTCGGGGGAGGTCAGGATCTGATGCAGCTCGAAACGAACATGGCTTCGTCGGCGCCGGCCGTGGCCGGCGGCTGGCGCAGCACCACGATGCAGGTCACCAAGCGCGACGGCTCGCGCGAGCCGGTCGACCTCAACAAGATCGTCCGTGCGGTCGATCGCAGCTGCGCCGGGCTGACCGATGTCGACGCGCTGCGGATCGCGACCCGCACGATCAGCGGCCTGTACGACGGCGCGACCACCCGCGAGCTCGATCAGCTGTCGATCCAGACCGCGGCGGCGCTGATCGTCGAGGAGCCGCAGTACGGCAAGCTGGCCGCGCGGCTGCTCGCGACCTACATCGCCAAGGAGGTCGGCAACCAGGAGATCCACGCGTTCTCGCAGTCGATCGCGACCGGCCACCGGCTCGGCCTGGCCAACGCGCGGCTCGCCGAGCTGGCCCAGCGCCACGCCCGCAAGCTCAACGACGCGATCGATCCCGAGCGCGATCGCGAGTTCGAGTACTTCGGCCTGCGCACGGTGTACGACCGCTACCTGCTGCGCCACCCCGAGACCCGGCTGGTGATCGAGACGCCGCAGCAGTTCTTCCTGCGCATCGCCTGCGCGCTGACCGAGTCGATCGGCGACGCGATCGCGCTGTACCGCCTGATGTCGAGCCTGGAGTACCTGCCGAGCTCGCCGACCCTGTTCAACAGCGGCACGTCGCACGAGCAGCTCTCGAGCTGCTTCCTGCTCGACTCGCCGGCCGACGCGCTCGAGGCGATCTACCAGCGCTACACCGACGTCGCGCTGCTCTCGAAGTTCTCCGGCGGCATCGGCCTGGCGTTCCACCGCGTGCGGTCGCGCGGCTCGCTGATCCAGAGCACCAACGGCCACTCCAACGGCATCGTGCCGTGGCTCAAGACGCTGGACGCCTCGGTCAGCGCTGTCAACCAGGGCGGCAAGCGCAAGGGCGCGGCCTGCGTGTACCTCGAGCCGTGGCACGCCGACATCGAGCCGTTCCTCGAGCTGCGGGACAACACCGGCGACGACGCCAGCCGCACGCACAACCTCAATCTGGCCAACTGGATTCCAGATCTGTTCATGCGCCGGGTCGAGACCGACGCGATGTGGAGCCTGTTCGACCCCAAGCGCGTGCCCGAGCTGCCCGATCTGTGGGGCGAGGCGTTCGATCGCGCGTACGAGGCGGCCGAGGCGGCCGGGCTCGCGGCCAAGACGGTCAAGGCGCGCGAGCTGTACGCGCGGATGATGCGGACCCTGGCCCAGACCGGCAACGGCTGGATGACCTTCAAGGACGCGTCCAACCGGGCGTGCAACCAGACCGCGGCGCCGGGCCGCACCGTCCACCTGTCCAACCTGTGCACCGAGATCATCGAGGTCACGTCCGCCGAGGAGGCCGCGGTGTGCAACCTCGGCTCGATCAACCTCGGCCGCCACGTGGCCGACGGCGCGTTCGACTTCGCCAAGCTCGCGCACACGGTGCGCACGGCGGTCCGCCAGCTCGACCGGGTGATCGACCTCAACTACTACCCGATCCCGGCGACGCGCACGTCCAACGTCAAGTGGCGGCCGGTCGGGCTCGGCGTCATGGGCCTGGCCGACGTGTTCTTCCAGCTCGGCCTGGCGTTCGACGACGATGGCGCGCGGGCGCTGTCCCGGCAGATCGCCGAGGAGATCTACTTCCAGGCGCTGACCGCGTCGGTCGAGCTCGCCCGGTCGCACGGCCGGCACCCGGCGTTCGCCGAGACCCGCGCCGCGCGCGGCGAGCTGCAGTTCGACGCCTGGGGCGTGGTGCCGGCGGATCTGGACCGCTGGACGGCGCTGCGTCTGGACATCCAGACGCATGGCCTGCGCAACTCGCTGCTGCTCGCGATCGCCCCGACCGCGACGATCGCGTCGATCGCCGGGTGCTACGAGTGCATCGAGCCGCAGGTGTCGAATCTACTGAAGCGCGAGACGCTGTCGGGCGACTTCGTGCTGATCAACCGCTACTTGGTCGCCGAGCTCAAGCGGCTCGGGCTGTGGACCGAGGCGACGCGGACCCAGCTCAAGCTCGCCGAGGGCTCGGTCCAGGGCCTGAGCGAGCTGCCCGAGGCGACCCGGCGGCGGTTTCGCACGGCGTGGGAGATCCCGATGCGCTCGGTGATCGACATGGCGGCCGATCGCGGCGCGTTCATCGACCAGAGCCAGTCGCTCAACTTGTTCGTCGAGAGCCCGAACATCGGCCAGCTGTCGAGCATGTACTTCCATGCCTGGCGGCGCGGCCTCAAGACCACGTACTACCTGCGGTCGCGGCCGGCGACCCGGATCGCCAAGGCCACCGTGCCGGTGGTCATCACCGAGGCCGCCGCGGTGGCGTGCTCGCTCGAGAACCCCGAGAGCTGCGAGGCCTGCCAGTGATCCCCACGTTCGCGGAGGGCTCCGGCCCGATCTCCAGCCCGCCCGGCGCGAGCGCGCGGCCGGCCCGGCTGCTCGACCCCGGGATGTGCCTGACCCTGCGGCCGATGGCGTACCCGGCGTTCTTCGACATGTATCGCGGGGCGATCAAGAACACCTGGACCGTCGAGGAGGTCGACTTCGGGACCGACCTCGCCGATCTCGACAAGATGACCGCGGCCGAGCGCCACCTGGTCCATCGCCTGGTCGCGTTCTTCGCCACCGGCGATTCGATCGTCGCCAATAACCTGGTGCTCAACCTGTATCGCCACATCAACGCGCCCGAGGCGCGGATGTATCTGTCGCGCCAGCTGTACGAGGAGTCGCTGC
>DASWOO010001007.1:0-4032 GCA_036404335.1 Kofleriaceae bacterium | reverse complement strand
CGCCCGCTGCCAGCGCGCGTAGTCGGCGTACTGGACCGGCAGCTCGGCCAGCGGCGACGGCCGGCCGGCGCGGAACGCGGCGTAGAGCGCCGACAGCTCGCGCGCGAGCACGCCGAGCGACCAGCCGTCCGAGACGATGTGGTGCAGCACCAGGACGAGCACGTGCTCGCGCTCGGCGAGCGCGACCAGCGTCGCGCGGACCAGCGGGCCGCGGGTCAGCGAGAACGGTGCGCGGGCCGCGGCGTCGGTCAGCCGCGAGAGCTCGTCGGCCGGCGCGGGATGGCCGCGCAGGTCGGCGGTGGCGAGCACCAGCGCGGCCGCCGGCTCGACGACCTGCACCGCCCCGGCGCCCTCGTCGCGGAACACCGTGCGCAGCGCCGCGTGGCGCCGGACGATCTCGGCGAGCGCGCGGCCGAGCGCGTCGCGATCGAGCGCGCCGTCGAGCCGGATCGCCGCCGGCAGGTTGTACTGCGCGCTGTCGGGCTCGAGCTGGTCGAGCACCCAGATCTGCTGCTGCGCGAACGACAGCGGCGCCGGCGCGCCCTGCTCCGAGGCTGGCCCCGGGATCAGCGCCGGGCCCGCGGCCGCGCCGTCGGCCACGCGCGCCGCGATCCGCTCCGCGAGGTCGGCCAGGGTCGGCGCGTCGAACACCTCGCGCACCGGCAGGCTCACGCCGAGCGTGCGCGCGATCCGCGACACCAGCTGCATCGCGAGCAGCGAGTGGCCGCCGAGCGCGAAGAACCGGTCGTCGCGGCCGACGCGGCCGACGTGGAGCAGCTGGCGCCACAGCTCGGCGAGCTGGACCTCGGTCGGCGTCGCCGGCGCGGCGTAGGGCCGCTCGCTCGCGCCCGCGGGCGCCGGCAGCGCCTTGCGATCGACCTTGCCGTTGGGCGTCAGCGGCAGCGCGTCGAGCCGGACGATCGCGCTCGGCACCAGGTAGGCCGGCAGCTTGTGGCCCAGCCACGTGCGCAGCGCCTCGCCGGACGCGTCGCCGGCCGCCGCCCGATCGCGCTGCGTGACGTAGGCGACCACGCGCGGGTCGCCCGGGTGATCCTCGCGCGCGACGGCGATCACGTCCTCGATCGCCGGGTGCTCGGCGAGCACCGCCTCGATCTCGCCGAGCTCGATCCGGAACCCGCGGATCTTGACCTGGTGATCGATCCGGCCGCGGAACTCCAGCTCGCCGTCGGCGCGGTAGCGCGCGAGGTCGCCGGTGCGGTACAGCCGGCCGCCGCCGAACGGATCGGCGACGAACTTCTCCCGGGTCAGCTCCGGCTGGTGCAGATAGCCCCGGGCCAGGCCCAGGCCGCCCAGGTAGAGCTCGCCGAGCGCGCCGAGCGGCACCGGCCGCCGCGCGTGATCGAGCAGGTAGGCCTGCGTATGGCTGATCGGCCGGCCGATCGCCGGCGGCCGGTCGGCGCCGCGCGGCACCACCGCGTACGTCGAGTACGTCGTGTCCTCCGACGGGCCGTACAGGTTGAGCACGCGGTCGACGCCGAGCGCGTACAGCCGCTCGGCGAGCACGCCGGGCAGCGCCTCGCCGGCGAGGTTGACCGTGCGCACGCTCGGCGGCAGCCCGCCGGCGCGGACCAGCTCGGCCATCGCCGACGGCACGGTGTTTACCAGCGTGACCCGATCGCGATCGGCGAGCTCGGGCAGCGCGAGCGCGTCGCGCGCCATGATCACCGCCCCGCCCCACGCCAGCGGCACGAACAGCTCGAACACCGACAGGTCGAAGCACAGCGACGTCGCCGCGAGCACGCCGGCCAGCTCGCGATCGTCGAACACGCCGCGCGCCCACGCGACCAGCACCGCGGCGCTGCGGTGCTCGATCGCCACCGCCTTGGGCCGGCCGGTCGAGCCCGAGGTGTAGATCAGGTACGCTAGGTCGGCGTGGCCCGGCCCGGCGCCGGGCTCCGCGAGATCGGCGGGGTCGAGCGCGGCGAGCGCCGCCGCGTCGCCGTCGAGCTGGACCCGGGTCGCCGGCGACGGCGGCAGCGCGGGGAGCCGGTCGAGCCCGACGATGACCTCGGGGCGCGCGTCGTCGAGGATGTAGGCGAGGCGCTCGGCCGGGTAGCCGGGGTCGAGCGGCACGTAGGCGCCGCCGGCCTTGAGGATGCCGAGCGCGCCGATCACCAGCTCGGGCGTGCGGTCGACGTGCAGGCCGACGAGCCGATCCGGTCCGACGCCGAGCGCGCGCAGCCGGCGCGCGAGCTGGTTGGCGCGCGCGTTGACCTCGGCGTAGCCGAGCGTGCGGCCGGCGTGGATCACCGCCGGCGCATCGGGCCGCTCGGCCGCGCACGCCTCGAACCGCGCGACGATCGTCCGGTCGTGCGGGACCGCGGCGGGCGTGCGGTTCCAGTCGACGAGCAGCCGGGCGCGCTCGGCGTCCGAGCTCACGGCGAGCTCGCCGATCGGTCGATCGGCCCCGAGCTCGGCCCCGAGCTCGGCCCCGGCCTCGGCGGCGCTCGCGAGCAGCTGCGTCAGGTGCTCGATCAGCCGCGCGATCGTCGCGGGCTCGAACAGGCTGGTCGCATACTCGAGCTCGCCGGTGAGCCCGTCGGCGCCCTCGGTGAGCTGGAGCTGGAGCTCGAACGCCGACGCGCCGGCGTGGATCGGCGTCGCCTCGACCGCGAGCCCGGCGAGCACCGGCGGCGCGACCGGCGGGCGCAGGACCAGCATCGCCTGGACGATCGGCGGCCGGCTGAGATCGCGCGCCGGCTGGACCGCGTCGACCAGGCGCTCGAACGGCACCTGCTGGTGGGCGTAGGCCTCGAGCGTCGCGGCGCGGACCCGGCCGAGCAGCGTCGCGAAGCTCGGATCGCCCGAGACGTCGACCCGGACCGGCAGCGTGTGGACGAAGAACCCGATCAGCCCGTCGAGGTCGGCGCGATCGCGGCCGGCGACCGCGGTGCCGATCGTGATGTCGTCCTGGCCGGAGTAGCGGTGGAAGAGCGCGTGCAGGCCGGCCATCACGACCATGAACAGGGTCGCGTCGTAGGCCTGGCCGAGCCGGCGCAGCGCGCCGACCAGCGCGGCCGGCAGGTGCACCGGGTGGGTCGCGCCGCGCAGATCCTGGACCGCCGGGCGCGGCAAGTCGGTCGGCAGCTCGAGCGCCGCCGCGCCGGTCAGCCGGGCGCGCCAGTACGCGAGCTCCGCGTCGATCACCGCGCCGGTCAGCTGGTCGCGCTGCCAGCGCGCGAAGTCGGTGTACTGGACCGCCAGCGCGGGCAGCGCCGCCGCGCCGCCGGCGGCGTGGTGCGCCTCGAGCTCGCGCGCGAGCACGGCCATCGACAGGCCGTCGGCCGCGATGTGGTGGACGACGATCACCAGCACGTGATCGTCGCCGGTCAGCCGGAGCAGCTCGGCGCGCAGCAGCGGACCGCGCTCGAGGTCGAACGGCTGGCGGGCGAGCGCGGCCAGCTGGGCGGCCAGGTCTGGCCCCGAGACCTCGCGGATCGCCAGCGCGACCTCGCCGGCGGGCAGCACGCGCGGCACCGGCGCGCCGTCCTCGATCGCGAACACCGTGCGCAGCGCCGCGTGCCGGCGGACGATCTCGCTCAGCGCGCGCGCGAGCCGCGCCGCGTCGAGCGGACCGCGCAGCCGCAGCGCCGCCGGGAGGTTGTACGAGGCGTCGCCCGGGTGGAGCCGATCGAGGAACCACAGCCGCTGCTGGGCGAGCCCGGCGGTCAGCGCCGCGGCGGCGGGCGCGGGCGAGATGCCCGCGGTGCCGGACGCGCGCGCGGCGGCGATCTGCGCGGCGAGCGCGGCGATGCTCGGGCCGGCGAGCAAGCGCTCCATCGCGATCACCGCGCCGGTCGCGCGCTCGAGGGCGTGGCCGAGCTCGACGGCGCCGAGCGAGTCGAGGCCGTAGCGGGTGATCGGCGCGGACACGTCGAGCTCGCCGACCCGCACGCCAAGCTGGGCGGCGATCTGCTCGGCGAGCCAGCGCTCGAGCGCGCCCGGCGCTTCCGGCGGTTCCGCGCGAGGCGCCGCCGGCTCGTCCTGCCGGGTCGCCACGCTGCCGTCGGT
>DASWOO010001006.1:0-2301 GCA_036404335.1 Kofleriaceae bacterium | reverse complement strand
CGCGATCACCGGCTACGTGCGCAGCGCGACCGGCGCCGACGTCGGCGCGCTGACCCAGGACCTGTCGGCCGCGACCGACGTCGTCTCGAACATCGACCACTACGACAGCGAGCTGGTCACGATCACCGGCCAGCTGGTCGGCGCGCTGAGCAGCGGCGGCAGCGGGTTCCAGCGCGTGTCGATCGCGACCGCCGGCCTCGCCGGCAACACCAACTATCAGCTGCGGGTGCCGGCCGACGTCGTCGATTCGATCGACATGGTCCAGCCCTGCCAGTTCACCGTCAGCCGCGTGCCGATGGGCCAGTACCAGGCGCAGGCGCAGATCGCCGCGTTCCGCGCCGCCGACATCCAGCTGCGCGCCTGCCCGACCCCGGCGATCGTGTCGACGGTCGCGATCTCGTCGACCTCGCTGGTCCTGACCTTCAGCCGCAACATCCAGCCGGCCAGCGTCCTGGCCAACGGCTCGCAGTTCACCTTCGACCACCAGCTGACCGCCACGCACGCCGCGGTGTCCGGCCGGACGATCACCCTGACCACGTCGGCGCAGACCGGCAGCACGGCCTACACCCTGACGATCGCCAGCACGGTGGTCGACAAGGCCGGCGGCGCGGTCACGCCGGGCTCGGCCGGGTTCGCCGGGTTCGGCTCGACCACGCAGAGCGGCGCGCAGCTCAGCGTCCACACCACGCTCGGCATCCCCGGGCCGCTGTCGGCCACCGCGCCCAGCGACAACTTCGCCTCGATCAAGCCGCTGTACGTCGGCTCGTACAACGGCACCCGCCGCGTCCCCAACTGGATCAGCTGGGAGCTCAACACGACCTACCTCGGCGCGAGCGATCGCCAGAACGATTACCGGCCCGACGACACGTTCCCGGTGACCGAGCCGCAGGCCGACAACCCGGACTACCTCGGCAGCGGCTACGAGCGCGGCCACATGTGCCCGTCCGCCGACCGGACGACCTCGGCGGCCGCTAACTCGCAGACGTTCTACCTGACCAACATGGTGCCGCAGGCCGCGAATAACAACGAGGGCCCGTGGAACGACCTCGAGGGCTATTCCCGCTCGCTGGTCACCCAGGGCAAGGAGCTGTTCGTGATCTCGGGCGGGATCTTCAGCGCGAGCTCGACCACGGTCGGCGTCGATCACGTCGGCGTGCCGGACGCGACGTGGAAGGTCATCGTCGTGCTCGATAGCCCGACCAACCCGAGCCCGGCGTCGGTCACGACGAGCACCCGGGTGATCGCGGTGATCATGCCGAACAGCAACGCCCTGATCGGCAAGAACGACCCGTGGCGGACCTACCGCACGACCGTGGCGCAGATCGAGGCCAAGACCGGCCTCAACTTGCTGTCCGACGTCGACCCGACCGTCCAGGCCGTGGTCGAGGCCCGCGTCGACAACCAGTAGCGCCAGGTAACGCTCAGATGTCGTCGTCGGCGTGCATCGCGCGGCCACCGCGCGCGCGCAGCCGATCGGCCCGGCCGCCGGCGTCGGCGAACGACGGGTCGCGCTTCACGACCATCTCGAAGTAGTACAGCGCCTCGGCGTCGTCGCCGATCGACTCGTAGGTGATGCCGATCTCGTAGTACAGGCTCTGGCGCTCGCGCTCGCTCGGCTCGGCGTGCAGGCCCTGCTTGAACTGGTGGATCGCCTCGGACGGATTGCCCATCTCGCGCAGGCACATTCCGATCATCACGCGGCACTGGACCTCGCGGCCCGGCGCGCGCAGCGCCTTCTCGAACGCCTTGATCGCGTCGTCGAGCAGCGCCATTTCCTTGTAGGCCAGGCCGAGGTCGTAGTGCGTGTCGGAGTCGGAGTCGTCGACCGGCTTCTCCAGCATCACGGTCGCCGGGCGCTTGCTGGCGCGCGACACCGGGCGCGAGTCGGCGTCGAGATCGACCAGATCCTCGACCCCGACCTCCTCGATGTCCTCGATGGCGATCGCGTCGGTCGCGCTGGAGATCTGATCGTCCTGGTCGGGATAGCCCTGGGCCAGCGCGTCGACCTCGCGCAGCTTGGCCAGCACCATGCGGTGGCCGGGGAACCGCACGAGCATGCCGTTGAGCATGTCGCCGGCCTCGGGGTACATGCCCTGGCTGATGTAGAACTCGGCGTCCTCGAGCTCGTCCTCGATGCTGGCGGCCGGCGCCGAGCCCTGGCGCGGCATGTCGACCGCGCTGAGCTCGGCGGTGCCGTACGCGGCGACCACGTGGGTCGACGTCGGATCCGCGGCGTACGCCGCCGGCTCGTAGCCATGCGACGGCGCGCGCCGCGGCATCTCAATCTTATCAAAACCACTA
>DASWOO010001005.1:0-2160 GCA_036404335.1 Kofleriaceae bacterium | reverse complement strand
CCAGCTCCGCGAGGCAGCGATCGGCGCGCGTGGTGACCGCGACCGCGAGCCCGGAGTGGCCGCCGTCGCCGAGCGCGTCGTACGCGGCGAGCGTGAGCAGGCTGCGCCGGCGGTGGCCCCACAGCTGGACGAGCGTCTCCTGCAGCAGCGGCAGCACGCCGGGCTCGCCGGCGGCGTCGGCGAGCAGCCGCTCGACCAGCGCGGTCTCGAGGTACACGCCCTGCGTCCGGGCCGGCTCGACGATCGCCTCGCGCAGCGCGGCCCCGCGCAGCGGCGGCAGGTCGACGTGGCGGCGGCCGGCGTCGGTCCACAGCGGGCTCAGCTGCAGCTCGCCGTAGAAGTCGGCGCGCAGCGCGAGGATGACCAGGACGCGCGGCTCGGCGCGCAGCGCGGCGAGCGCGGCGGCGAACGCGTCGTGCTCGGCGCGCGGCGCGAGCGCGAACAGCTCCTCGAGCTGGTCGACGAACACGACCCGCTGCGCCGCCGGATCGCGCGCTGCCCACGCGGCGATCGCGGCCGGCGTGACCTCGTCGACGCCGAGGCAGGCGGCGAGCTGGCGCAGCGGCGCGTCGCCCGGGCGCATCCGCGCGACGACCAGCGGCGGAGGCAGCTGGGGCAGGAGGCCGGCCTGGATCAGCGACGACTTGCCCGAGCCCGACGGGCCGACCAGGTAGAGCTCGCGGTCGCCCGCGGTGATCATCGTCCGGATCGCGGACAGCTCGGTCGACCGGCCGCGGAAGAACGCCGCGTCGCCGGCCTGGAACGGCCGAATCCCGGGGTAGGGGCAGGCGATCGCCGGCTCGCTGGCCGCCGGGCGCGCGAGGTAGCCGCGCAGCCGCTCGGCCTGGCGGTCCCAGTCGGCGCGATCCTGGAACGCCAGGGTCATCCGGTAGGCGATGTGGGTCGGCAGCGCGACGTCGTCGACCACGACCGGGACCACCGCCAGCTCGGGCCGCGCCCGGGTCGCGTCGGCCGCCATCGCCTCCGCGGCGCGGGTCCACGGATCGGCCATGAACGCCGCCGAGATGATCGCGACGACGACGGCGTGCTGCTGGAGCGCGGCGTCGAGCTCGGCCGAGGTCAGGCCGAGCGGCTCGCGGGCGTCGAGGAGCGCCGCGGAGCCGAGCGCCGGCAGCAGGAAGCCGCGGACGAACGGCTCGTCGGCGGCCGCGTAGAGCACGAGCGTCGAGCGCGGCGAGCTGGGCTCCGCCGCGGCCGGCTCAGCCATTCGGCGAGGCGTCTTTGGCGGCGCCGAAGAACGCGGCGATCGTCGCCTCGGTCGCGCCCGGCTCGAGCGCGATCGCGAGCGGCGGCGGCTTGGGCCACTGGTCCTTGCCGCTCGGCGTCGCGATCACCTCGATGCTGTCGCCGGTGATCTGCACCGGGGTCTCCGACAGCACCTGGTAGATGCCGGGCTCGAGGTGCAGCGTCCCGGTCGGCTGCAGCTGGCCCTGCTGGCGATACGCCATCAGCGCGGGCTTGGCGGCGCCGGACGACGCTCCCTGGATCGACACCGTCGTCGGCTTGAAGACATAAAGGCCAGTGCGCACGAGCTACTCCTTCAGGTGATGGGGCGGATGATCGGCCGCAGCGGCGCGTCGAGGCCGAGCGCCGAGAGCTGCGCGGCGAGCTCGCGGATCGCGCCGACCCGCTCGATGGTGGCGCCGCGCGCGTCGACGGTGATCTTCCACAGCGCGGCCGCGGCGATCGTCCAGATCTGCGCCGCGCGGGTCGGCGGGACCGGCCGGGGCGTGCTCGCGGCGAGCTCGCCAGCGACCTCGGCGATCGCCACGCCGCCGTCGGCCGCGATCCGCGAGCGGCCGTGGTCGTCGACCAGCCGGGACGCGCGCGCGTCGAGGCCGCGGACCTGATCGAGCACGGCGAGCGCGCCCGCGGCATCGCCGCGCAGCGCCAGGCTCGCGAAGATCAGCTCGTACGGCCGCCGGTGATCGGTGACCAGCCACGACCGCAGCGCCGCCGGCGGGGCGAGCCGCGCCGCCTGGGCGTCGATCCCCGCGAGCGCCCGGCGGGCGTGGACCTCGGCGACGGCCGGCTCGGCCATCGCCAGCGCGATCTCGGCGCGCAGCACCTCGCGCTCGACACGCTCGTCGCCGTCGTCGCCGTCAGGGGTGAGCGCTTGATCGGCGAGCTCGGCCGCGC
>DASWOO010001004.1:0-7845 GCA_036404335.1 Kofleriaceae bacterium | reverse complement strand
GACGACCTCGCCGGCGATGCCCATGCGCAGCGCCACCGCCAGCGCGCCCGAGCTACCCGGCGCCCCCATGTGCAGCTTGAACGTCGGCTCGAGCTTCGCGAGATCGAAGCCGACCGACGCGTTGGCGAACCGCGGGTCGATCGCGGCTAGCGCCTTGAGCCGCTCGTAGTGCGTCGTGACGATGCCGGTCACGCCGCGCGCCGCGAGCGACTCCAGCACCGACTGCGCCAGCGCCGCGCCCTGATCCGGATCGGTCCCGACGGCGATCTCGTCGATCAGGATCAGCGAGCCATGGCCGGCCGTGGTCAGCAGCTCGCGCAGGTTAACCATGTGGCCGGAGAACGTCGACAGATCCTGCTCGAGGTTCTGCGCGTCGCCGATGTCGGTCCGGACGTCGGGGAACCAGCCCATGACGCTGCCGCTCTCGGCCGCGACGTGGTGGCCGCAGCGCACCATCAGCGCCGCCAGGCCGACGACCTTCAGCGCGACCGTCTTGCCGCCGGCGTTGGGCCCCGACACCAGCAGGGTCGCCCCCGCCGCGACCGCGATGTCGTTCGCCACGCAGCGCCGCTCGGCGAGCAGCATCAGCGGGTGGCGCGCGTGCAGCAGGCCGACCCGCGGCGCCTCGTCGATGATCGGCTCGTTGCCGACGAGGTCGTCGGCGATGACCGCCGCCGCGGCGATCACGTCGAGCAGCTCGGCGACCACGAGCGCGGCGTCGAACCCGTCCGCCTCCTCGGCGACCCAGCCCGAGAACTTGCTCAGGATCCGCCGCTCCTCGTCCTGGATCTCGGCCTCGGCGAGCTTGGCCCGGTTGTTGAGATCGACGATCTCCTCCGGCTCGATGAACAGCGTCTGGCCGCTCTGCGACGTGCCGTGCACGATGCCGCGCACGAAGCCCTTGCCGTCGGTCCGCACCGGCAGGACGTAGCGATCCTCGCGCTGCGTGTAATACACGTCCTGCAGGTACGGCGTGAACCGCTCGTCGGTGAGCAAGGTGCCCATCCGCTTCTCGAGCTGCGCCTTGAGCGACGCCAGCGCCCGCCGCAGCGGCCCCAGCGCGTCGCTCGCGTGATCGACCAGCTTGCCGTCGGCGTCGAACGCCTCGAGGATCGGCAGGTACACGTGGCCCAGATCCGCGATCACCTCGCCGCGCGCGGCGAGCCTGGGCGCGACCGCCGCGTGCTCGCGCAGGTGCACGCGCAGCCGGCCCAGCGCCGCGCCGGTCGACGCCACGGCGACCAGCTCCGCCGCGTCGAGCGCCGCCGACTTACGGACCCGCGCGATCGACGCGACGATGTCCGACATGCCGCCGAGCGGCAGCCGGACCCCGCGCGACGCCAGGCCGCGCGCCTCGGTGATCTCGGCCGCGCGCTCGCGCGCCTCGCCGGCCTGGCCGAACATGGCAAAGCCACGCACGGCCGCGGCGCCGCGCGCGGTGGCGCAGCGCTTGACCCAGTGATCGACATAGGTCGGCCAACCGAGATCCTCGAGGGTCTTGGGCGCTGTCACGCGCGATGTCTATCAGGCCGGAATCAGATCGGCCAGGCTCGGCACGACCTTGTTGCGACCTGCCCGTTTGGCGACGTACAGGTTCTCGTCGGCGCGCTTGATCAGCGCGGCCGGATCGACGCCGGTCTCGCGGTGCAGGGTCGTCACGCCGAGGCTGATCGTGAAGCCGATCGACAGGTTCTCGAACGCGCACGGCCGCTCGGCGATCAGCTGGCGCAGGTGCTCGGCGAACACGATGCCGCCGGGCAGCGCCGTCGACGGCAGCACGCACGCGAACTCCTCGCCGCCGTAGCGCGCGAACAGATCCTCGCGCCGGATCCGCGGCCGGATCCGCGCCGCCAGATCCTTCAGCACGGCGTCGCCGGCGAGGTGGCCGTGGGTGTCGTTGACCTTCTTGAAGTGATCGACGTCGAACATCACCAGGGTCAGCGGGTGGCCGTGGCGCGAGCACACCGCGATCTCGCGGTCGAGGAACTCGGTGAAGTAGCGCTTGTTGTGGATCCCGGTCATCCCGTCCTGGATGGCCATGTTGTGGATCGCTTCGTGGTACGCGGACTCGATGTTCGAGCCGAACAGGAACTTGTAGATCGCGTCGCCGAACCGGACCTGATCGGAGTCGTTGAGCTGGGTCAGCTTGACCCGCGACTCGTTGACGAACGTGCCGTTGGTCGAGTTGAGATCCTCGACCCACCAGCCGCCGACGTCGTCGACGTACAGCCGCGCGTGCTGGCGCGACACCGAGCTGCGGCTGACGACGAACCCGGCCTCGCTGTCGCGCCCGACGATGTACTGCGGGTTGAGCAGCGGGATGCGCCGGCCGATGTCCGGCCCCGGCGGATGCAGGTTGACGAGACACGCTTCGCCACCCGGCGGCTTTCGCTCCGTTGTCGTCAGCGGACGCTGGAGGATCAGCGTCCCGCCCTCGCGGTAGTCGTCCGTCACGTGCCTGATCCGTTATATCCTCGAAACCAACGCCTGTGCAAATCCGGGCCGTTAGGGTGCAATCCCACGGCCTGCTACCTCGAACGACCGGCCGGACCGGCTGACGACAGGGCCGATGGTCCCCAGTAGGCCATCTGCACACAGCGCGCGGGCCAGATCTCGCCGTTCACTAGGAAGTTGTCCGATCAGCCGGTCGACCGCCAGGGCCGCCCGGGGCGCGACCACGGTGGTCAGCACCAGGTGGCCGCCGGCGAGGGCCTCGATCACCGCCTCGGCGTCGCCCGCCGAGCGGACCGCGCCGACCACGATCGCATCGGCGCCCTCCTGCATCGCCGCCGCGACCCCGTCGCCGACGCTGGGCACGTGGTCGCCGACCGCGCGCTGGCTGATCCACGGGCTGACGTGGACCAGCTCGATCGGCGCCTCGATCGCGACCACCCGGCGGCGCTGCTCGCCGAGCGCGCGGACCAGCGCGCCCAGGGTCGTGGTCTTGCCCACGCCTGACGGCCCGGCGACCAGGATCAGGCCGCGGTCGGCCAGCCAGTCGCCGACCCCGGCCAGGCCCATCGTCGCGACCGCCGGGGGCTCGGCCGGCAGCAGCCGAAGGGTTGCGCCCGGGCCGCGGTGGTCACGGGTCAGCGTGACACGCACCCGGCCCGCCCCGTCACCATAGGCAAAGACCCCGATCCCGCGCTCGGTCCACGCGGCGCGGGCCTCGTTCGGGGCCACGACCCCGAGCTCGCGCGACAGCACATCGGCATCGATCCGCGTGCGATCGGCGGTCGCGGCCAGCTCGCGGCCGACTCGCTGGAACGCCGGCGACCCGGCGCTCAGATAGATGTCGCTCGCGTAGGCCGCCCGCGCCCCGGCGGTCAGCTGGTCGAGGAACAGGCTGCCGCTGGTCGTCGTCGCGACCCCGACCGGCGAGCCGTACTGGCCGCGCTCGATCGCCATGTCGGCGGGCTCGTGGATCGGCGCGTTGGTGATCTCGCGGCCGATCCGGCCACCGACCGACGGCGGCGGCGGCGGCGGCGCGGTGCCGTCGGCCGGCTCGATCCCGACGACCCACGCCCCCGGCTTGGCCGCGACATGGATCGTCCAGCGCCCGCCGTTGGCGTCGAGCTCGAACCGGGCCGGCTGGTGCTTGTCGACCCGGTCGAGCGCGCCGGGGGGCGCGATCTCGCGGACCAGCGCGACCAGCTGGTCGTGCGCCGTGATCTGCGTCGCATGCCGGTCGCCGGTCGCGAACCGCAGGGTCACCGCCTGGCCGGAGGTCAGCACCGCGCCGCGGGCGCCGAGCTGCTTGATGCTGCGCAGGTAGACGTCGAGCTTGGCCATCAGATCCGCTCCCCGCCGAGCTCGGTCACCGCGATGATCTGCCGGGCGTTGACCACGTAGTGCTCGTCGGCGGACCACAGCCGGATGAAGTTGCCGGCGCCGTTGAGGTGGTCGATCACCCGGGTGCGATCGACCGGCGCGCTGTCGAGCAAGGTCCCGAGCAGCTTGGTGCCGCGCTCGAGCTCGAGCTCGACGATGTGCTCGCGGTCGTACAGCGTGAACACGTCGGAGTGCTCGTCGGAGAAGTCCTTGGCGGGGTCGGGCTGGTCGTCGCCGCGGCGCGGCGCGGCGAGCCAGGCGATCGCGTGCTTGCCGAACAGCCGGACCCGGGACTGCAGCCGGACAGGCAGGAACGCGGTCGGCGAGGTCAGCAGCGCCGCGACGTCGTCGAGCAGCTGGCTGCGCCCGCGGCGCGGCACGTCGGCGACAAATACCTCGGCCGGGCCCGGCGCCCCGCCGACCAGCGCCAGTCGCACCGGCACCGCGCGGGTCGTCAGCCGCAGCTCGCTCGACGTCCTCGAAGGTCGCACGCCGCGAGTGTATCAGCCCCGGCTATCACGCCGCAGCCAGCCTTCGACGATCGACACCAGCGGCCGGTCGGCCAGCTCGGTCAGGCTGGCCATCGGCTGGTTCACCGAGATCACGCCGCGCGCCATGTAGACGATGTCGGTGGCCCAGCGTTCCAGCGTGTCGAAGATGTGGGTGGCGTAGAGCAACGTCGTACCCCGCTGCTCGGACTCCTCGCGCAGGAACGCCAGCAGGTCCTGGCGGGCGATCAGGTCGAGATCGGTGGAGATCTCGTCGAGCAGCAGGATGTCGCGCGGCCGCAGCAGGCCGAGCAGCAGCTGGACCCGGCGGCGCTGGCCGTCGGACACCGCGTGCATGTGCCAGCCGACGTCGACCCTGAGCACGTCGATCAGCCGGGCGCGGCGCACCGGATCGGCGTCGATCTGCCGGTCGAGGATCTCGGAGACCTGCAGGTCGACCTCGAACGGGAACCGGCCGCCGAGGAACTCGAGGCGGTGGACCAGCGACGGATAGTGGAACGCCGACGAGCCGAGCACGCGGACCCGCGCCGGATCGACCATGTGCTTGCCGGCGAGCACGCGCAAGAGCGTGGTCTTGCCCGCGCCGTTGGCGCCGTTGACCAGCACGCGGCGGCCGCGCTCGACGGTCAGGTCGACACCGGCGAGCACCTCGCGGGCGTTGCCGCGATACGCGAAGTGGAGGTCGCGGACTTCGATCACGGCGGACATGCGCCGACTCTACCCCTGGCCGGCGCGCTCAGGGGCAGGTCAGCAGCGGCGCGACCGGCGTTTGCCGCGCGCTGACGCCGTTGCCCAGCTGGCCGTCGCGGCCATCGCCCCAGCACTTGACCGCGCCGGCGACCACCGCGCAGGTGTGGCTGCCGCCGCCGGTGACGTCGGTCGCCCCGGCCGCGCCGTCGACGACCTTGCGGTTGACGAACCCCAGGTAGACGTCGCCGGTGATCTGCCCCAGATAGTTGGCACCCCAGCACTGCAGCGTGCCGTCGAGCAGGATCGCGCAGGCGTGGCCGCCGCCGGCGGTGACCTTCCGGGCGACCAGGTTCGGGACCTGCTTGGCCATCTCGTACTCGTAGGTGAAGTCGATCCCGCCCTCGCCGTCGCTGTTGTAGCCCCAGCACCACACGCTATTGTTGGTGGCGTGCGCGCAGGTGAAGCCGCCGGCGCTCGACAGCTGATCGATCGTCTGGCCGGTCAGGCCGAGGACCTGGACCGGCGTGGCCATCGGCTCCTTGATCTCGCCGGCGCCGAGCTGACCGACGCCGTTGGAGCCCCAGCACCACACCGCGCCGCTGCCGTCGATCAGGCAGGAGTGCGAGTCACCGGCGACCACCGCGACCGCGCTGTTCGACCCGCCGACCGTGACCGGCACCGGGCTCGAGTAGGTGTTCGCCGAGAGGCCGAGCTGCTTCTGCCGGTTCGAGCCCCAGCACCGCACGGTCTTGTCGGCGAGCACCGCGCAGGTGTGCGAGCCGCCGGCGTCGAGGTCGACCACGTTGGCCAGCGGCGCCGCGAACGCGCGGCCGTTGGCGTCGGCGCCCGAGGTCACCGGCCGGGGCTGGCCGTGGTCGTCATACGCGCCGTCGCCGAGCTGGCCGGCGGCGTTGTCGCCCCAGCACGCGACGGTCTTGTCGGCGAGCAGGGCGCAGGCGTGCCGGTCGCCGGTCACCAGCTTGGTGATGCTGGTCAGGCCGATCACCGGCCCCGGCGACGCGCGCTGAACGGTCGTGGCGTCCCCGAGCTGGCTGGCATCGTTCGCGCCCCAGCAGCTGGCGGTGCCGGCGGCGAGCAGCGCGCACGAGAACTCGGCGCCGGCCGCGACCGTGGCGACGCCGGTCAGCGCGGGCACCGCGACCGCGACGTTGGAGATCGTATGGACGCCGTCGCCCAGCGCGCCGGTGCCGTCGAAGCCGGCGCAGCGCAGGCCGGCGGTCGAGCGCACGCACACGAACGCGCCGCCGACCGAGACCTCGAGCGCGTCGGGGAAGTCGGAGCGGACCGGGAACGCGTGCGCCTGGCTCGTGTGATCGGCGAGCTCGTAGTCATCGTTGGCGCCCCAGCACCACAGCTGCCTGGCGTCGTCGATCACGCACGCCACGCGGTCGGCCGCCGCCAGCGCGACCGCCTTGACGTCGAGCGGGATCAGGTTGGGCGTCGGCTGGCCGTCGTCGTAGGGCTCGCCGATCTGGCCGACGTCGTTGTAGCCGCTGCAGTAGACCTCGCCCGCGCCGGTCAGCGCGCACGAGAACCGGTCGCCGAGCACGACGTCGATCGCGCCGGCCACGCCGATCATCGTCACCGGCGCGGGGTGCGCGCCGGTGCGGGTGCCGATGCCGAGCTGGCCGTCGTCGTTGGCGCCCCAGCACTGGACGTTGCCGGCGCCGTCGACCGCGCAGGTCGTGTCGTTGCGGGCGGCGAGCGCGGTCGCGCCGGTCAGGGTCGCGGTCGACGGCGATGTCGAGTGGCCGCCCTGGCCGCCGTTGCCGAGCTGGCCGGCGTCGTTGTTGCCCCAGCACGAGATCGCGCCGCCCTCGAGCAGCGCGCAGGTGTGGACCTGGCCGGCGACGACCTTCTTGGCCTTGGTCACGCCGGTGACCTGCACCGGGTAGCTCGAGCCGGCGGTGCCGGTGCCGAGCTGGTTCTGATCGTTGGCGCCCCAGCACCACACGTTGCCACCGACGTCGATCGCGCAGGTGTGGGTGCCGCCGCCGGTGATCGACGCCAGCTTGGGCAGCTTGGCGCCGGGCGGGCTCAGGTTGAGCGTCGACGGATCGACGACCTGGACCGGCGTCGCGCTCAGCGCGGTCGAGTTGTTGCCGAGCTGGCCGAAGCTGTTGTCGCCCCAGCACCACGCGACGCCGTCGTCGCGGATCGCGCAGGCGTGGCCGCCGCCGGTGCCGATCGCCGTGGCGCAGGTCGCCGCCGGCGTCTCGGCCGAGCCGCCGGCGTCACCGGCGCCGTAGGTGACGTTGAGCGAGCACGCCGAGGCGGCGAGCCACAAGCCGAGCAGCGCTGCGCGCGTCACAGGTCGCCTCCGAGCACGATCGCGCCGCCGCCGCGCACCGGCACCGCGCCGATCCGGCGCTCGGCGTGGCCTGGCGGGGCGAGGAAGTACATCACGCCCGCGGTGATCGCGAGCGCGCCGGCGACGCCGACGCCGATGTTGGTCAGCAGCGCGTCGCGGTGGCCGCGGTCCTCGAGCTTCATCGCCTCGGTGAAGTCGTGGTTGGCGCTCTGCCGGTCGAGCGCGCGGAGGTCGTCGGCGTCCGTCCGGGTCCGGAGCCCGAAGTAGGTCGCGGCGCCGCCGAACGCGACCGCGCCGATCGCGTACGGCCACCACCGCAGGTAGATCGCGCGCGAGGTGGGCTGCTCGGCGACGGCGGCTGGCCGGGGCGCGGCCGGGACGGGCGACGGCCTGGCCGCGACCGTCCCGATGATCACGATCGGCACGTCGCGCGAGCCGAGCTCGACCAGGCGGTTGCCGTGGTCGTCGAGCGCCGCGATCCGC
>DASWOO010001003.1:0-8906 GCA_036404335.1 Kofleriaceae bacterium | reverse complement strand
GTGCGCGACGCCGACGAGCTGCACGACGCGCTGCTCGGGCTGTGGCTGGTGCCCGAGCCGATGGCGACCCGGCTGGGGCCGGACCCGCAGCGCGTGGCCGACTGGTTCTCGGCGCTGACCCAGACCGGGCGGGCGTGCCGGATGACGTGGGTCGATCCCGAGCTGCCGACGCGGACCGTCGCGGTGTGGGTCGCGACCGAGCGGCTCGGCGCGGTGCGCGCGGTGATCGGCGAGGCCACGAGCTGCCTGCCGATGATCGCGACGCCGGCGTGGTCGACCGTGCCGGAGCGCGAGGTCGCGCTGGTCCGGATCTGCGGCGCGCACCTCGATCACCGCGGCCCGGTCAGCGCGCGCGGCCTGGCCGCCGAGCTCGGCCTGGCGCTCGCCGACGTGCTGGGTGCGCTGCTCGCGCTCGAGGGCGACGGCGCGATCCTGCGCGGCGCGTTCACCGCCGGCGCGCCGGCGACCGGCCGGACGGCGACGACCGCGCGCGCGGCGATCGCGGCGTCGGACGATCCGGACGTGGTCAGCGATTTGGAGTGGTGCAACCGCCGGGTGCTGGCGCGGATCCATCGCCTGACCCTGGCGCGGCTGCGCAAGGAGATCGAGCCGGTCAGCGCCGCGGCGCTGATGCGGTTCTTGCTGCGCTGGCAGCGGGTGGCCCGGCACGGTCAGCTGATCGGCGCCGATGGCCTGCTGCGGATCGTCGAGCAGCTGCAAGGCTTCGAGACCGCGGCCGGCGCCTGGGAGCGCGAGATCCTGCCGGCGCGACTGCACGGCTACGACCAGACCTGGCTCGATCAGCTGTGCCTGGCCGGCCAGGTGGTGTGGTGCCGGCTGAGCCCGCGGCGGGCGGCCGTCGAGGCCGAGGAGCCGGCCGCGAGCCCGGTCGATCGGCCGCGCCCGGACAAGGACAAAGACAAAGACAAGAAGCCCACCCGGGCCGACAAGCCGAGCGAGCCGTACAACCTGGCCGAGGCCGGGGCCGAGGCCGCGCGGCTCGCCGGCGCGTCGCGCGACGAGATCGCGGCGGCCGCGGCGACCGCGATCAAGGGCAAGTGCTCGGCGCACGACGCGCGGGTCATCGTCGGCCTGGTCACGACCAGCGCGATGCTCAAGCGCGGCGTCCAACCGGCGCCGGAGCCGGCGGTCGAGGCCCCGGCGAGCAAGAGCAGCAAGCTGTCCGCCGCGTTCGATCGCGCGCGCAGCCGGGCCGCGGCTCGCCCGGCAGCGCCGCCCCGCGCCGCCGCCTCGGGATCGACCGCGCTCGACCCGCGCGAGGCGTTCGCCCAGGAGGCGATGGCGCTGATCGCCGACGAGCCCGCGCTCGATGGCCCGGTGATCGAGGCGCCGCCGCCGCCGCCGGCGCGGCCGCATCGCTCGGCGCCGTCGCGCTCGGCGCCGCTCGCGCTCGTGCTGCGGGTCGACGCGTCGTGGCTGCGCAGCGCCGCCGCGGTCGGCCAGACCGACGCCCCGGTGCTCAGCCCCGAGGCCGCCCGGATCCGCGACCACCTCGCCGGCTCGGGCGCGTCGTTCCTGACCGACCTGGTCGCGATGATCGACCTGGCGCCCGACGAGATCGAGGACGCGCTGTGGGAGCTGGTCGGCGCCGGCCTGGCCACGGCCGACGGCTTCGCCAGCCTGCGCGTGCTGGTGTCGCGCCGGCGCGGCGAGGTCAAGAGCCACTTCGACCGCCACCAGGACCGGATGACCGCGACGGCGCCGGCGGCGCCGCCGGTCCGCAAGTGGCAGGAGGCGATCAAGAAGGCGCGCAACCGCGATCGCGAGCGCCCCGGCCATGCGCTGCGTGCGCTGCCGACCGCGGCCGGCCGGTGGTCGCTGCTGCCGCCGACCGATCCGGAGGCGATCGACGCCGAGGCCTCGGCGCGCCAGCTGCTGCTGCGCTACGGCGTGGTGTTCCGCGACCTGCTACTGCGAGAGTCGAGCCTGCCGCCGTGGCGCGATCTGCTGGTCGCCCTGCGCCGGCTCGAGGCCCGCGGCGAGATCCGCGGCGGCCGGTTCGTGTCCGGCTTCGTCGGCGAGCAGTTCGCGCTGCCCGAGGCGGCCGACGAGCTGCGCGCCGCCCGGAACCCCGGCCCGGTGCCCGAGGTCTGCCGGGTCGCCGCGACCGACCCGGTCAACCTGGTCGGCGTGCTGTCGCCCGGCCCCAAGGTCCCCGCCGTGGTCGGCAACCTGGTGCTGTACATCGACGGCCACGCGGTCGCCTCGCTCGAGGCCGGCCAGGTCGTCCACCGCGAGGCCCCGGCGGGCGGCGGGCGGATCGACGACGAGCTCAACTATCATCCGCCGCCGCGCCCGGCGGCCGCGGCGTTGCAGACCGCACTGCCGCTGTAACCCCATCGGCTGGCAAGTCCGGTATCCTCCGGCCTGCCATGACCGACTTCGTGCAGGTCGGCGTCATCGCGGCGGTGGCCGCGTTCGGCGTTGCGGTGTTCCTCGAGTCGACCGGCCGGCGCCGCCGGCTGGCGCACGAGCTCGCGTCGCCGCAGACCCCGCCGTCGCTGTACCCCAAGATCAACCGCGACGCGTGCATCTGCACCGGCGCGTGCGTCACGGCCTGCCCCGAGAAGGACGTGCTGGCGATCATCGCCGGCCGGCCGCGCCTGGTCCGGTCGGCGGCGTGCGTCGGCCACGCCGATTGCCTGCGCAGCTGCCCGGTGTCGGCGATCGAGCTGGTGCTCGGTAGCCACGACCGCGCCGTCGAGGTCCCCGTGGTATCGGGCACGTTCGAGTCGACGATGCCCGGGCTGTTCGTCGCCGGCGAGATCACTGGCATCGGCCTGATCCACAACGCGCTGGCCCAGGGCCGCCAGGCCGCGCGCGCCGCGCTCGACGGCATGGTCGGCCACGACTGCGAGCACGACCTGGTCGTGATCGGCGCCGGCCCCGCCGGGATCGGCGCGGCGCTCGAGGCCCGCCACCGCGGCGCCCGCGCCGTCGTGTACGAGAAGCAGGGCCTGGGCGGCGCGGTGTTCAGCTACCCGCGGCAGAAGGTCGTGATGTCGGCGCCGTTCGACCTGCCCGGCATGGGCAAGGTGAAGCTGCGGCGCACGAGCAAGGAGGCGCTGCTCGAGCTGTTCCAGGACCTGGTCCGGCGCGCGGAGCTGGCGATCGTCGAGCAGGCCGAGGTCACCCGGATCCGCGCCGAGCGCGACGACTTCGTCGTCGACAGCTCGGCCGGCACGACCACCGCGCACAAGGTCGTGCTCGCGATCGGCCGCCGCGGCACGCCGCGCCGGCTCGGCGTCCCCGGCGACGGCGCGCCGCACGTGGTCTACGCGGTCGCCGATCCGGCCGTGCACGCTGGCCGCGACGTCGTCGTGGTCGGCGGCGGCGACAGCGCCGTCGAGATCGCGCTGGCGATCGCCGCCCAGCCGCGCGCGACGGTCACCCTGGTCCACCGCGGCACCGACTTCGGCCGCTGCAAGCCCGACAACCAGTCCGCGCTGCGCGCCGCCGAGGCCGGCCACCAGCTGACCGTGCTGCTCGGCGCGACCACGCGGGCGGTGACCCCGCAGCACGTCGAGGTCGCCAGCCCGGCCGGGCCGCGCTCCGTGCCTGCGTCGGTCGTCGTGTGCTGCCTGGGCGCCGAGCTGCCAGCGCGCTGGCTGCGCGGCCTCGGCGTCGAGCTGCGCGAGCTGCGCGGCGAGCCTCTGCACTGAGCCATTGCCATGCCGAAGCCGCCTCCCGATAAGCCGAAGTCTCCGCCGCCGGGCTCGCCCGCGGCGACGATGCCGATGTTCCGCGACGAGGTCGACGACGCCGCCGCGAAAGACGTCGCGCCGCCGCCCGGCCGCGCGTGGGCCGCGACCCCGGCCGTGCCGGTGATGCCAACGCCGCTGCCGACGTTCGGCAAGAACCAGCTGCGGCCGCCGGCGCGGATCACCGAGCCGCCGACCGCGCGCGACGACAACGATCCGATCGTCCAGCTGGCGCGGATGACCGGCGCCGCGCTGGCGCCCCCGGTGTCGGCCCTGGTGTCGGCCCCGATGCCGCCTGGCGACGGCGCGCGCGCGCTGGGTCGCCCAACCAAGCCGGCGCCGCGCGTCACCCAGGCCGGGCCGGTGGTGCGCGCGCCGCCCGAGCGGGTCGAGCTGGTCACGCAGATCGGCTCGGTGACCAAGACCGAGAAGGTGCTGCGCAGCGAGGCCGAGCGGCGGAGCGAGCCGTCGCTGCGCGCGCTGGCGCCGCTGCCGCGCACGCCGGCGCCGACCCAGGCGCCCGCGCCGCGCGTCGCGCAGACGCCACCGCCGGCCGAGCGCCCGAGCGAGCCGCGCGCCCCGCAGGCGGCCGAGCGCCCGAGCGAGCCGCGCGTCGCACAGGCCGAGCGGCCGAGCGAGCCGCGCGCCCCGCAGGCGACGGAGCGCCCGAGCGAGCCGCGCGTCGCGCAGGCCGAGCGGCCGAGCGAGCCGCGCATCCCGCACACGCCGCGGCCCGCGGCCGGCGCGCGCGCGGTGGCGGTCGAGTCGCCCGACGCGCCGCTCGCGTGGGGTGCCCAGCCGGCCGAGCCTCCGCCGGCGCCCGCCGCCCAGGACGCGCCGCTCGGCGACATCGTGAAGTCGTGGAGCGGGCGCGCGATCGTGCCCGACCTCGGCAAGGCCGGGCCCGGCTTCGGCCCGAAGCCCGCCCGCGCCGCCGCCGCCCCGGTGCCGGGAGCGCCCGGCGCGCCCAGGCATCGCAGCGCCGGCGAGTCGCTGGCCCGGCTGTTCTACTTCGCCGCCGGCGGCATGCTCGTCGCCGCGGTCGCGATCTACGGCGGCCGGTTCTGGCGCGACAGCCACCCGAGCGCCGAGCCACCGCCGCTCACCCCGCCCCAGCCGGTGCCGTCGGCCGCGCTGGCCTCGGCCGGCGGCCGCGTCGAGCTGTCGCCCGATCGCCACGGCGTCAGCCGGATCGCGGGCGGTCAGCAGCGCTGGGGCGCGCCCCTGCCCGGCGCGCTCGACGCGCTCGCGCTGACCGGGCCGATCGTCATCGGCCACATGGCCGACACCATCGTCGCGCTCGACCTCGAGACCGGCCGCACCCGCTTCACCTGGGCGCCGCCGGCCGGCGGGCGCTGGGCGCCGCAGCCCCCGGCCGCGATCAACGACTGCCTGATCGCCGTGACCACGCACGACAAGAAGACCACCGCGCGCTGCCTCGAGCTCGCGACCGGTCAGCAGCGCTGGGCCGCCCAGCTCAACGGCGATCACGACTGCATGCAGGCGCCCGCCGGCGTGCCCGGCGCGGTGATCATGGCGTGCTCGGGCTGGACCGCGGTGATCGACGACCGCACCGGCGCGGCGACGCCGATCACCGGCGGCGTCGGCCTGGTCGGCGACCAGACCCTGCTGCGCGCCGCCGGCGGCAAGCTCGTGACCCTGCCGTGGTCCGACGCCAAGCGCCGGTTCACCCAGAGCGGCGACGTTAGCTACAGCGCGGCCAGCGTGCCGGTCGCGTCGGCCGTGCTGCACGCCGATCGCCTCGTGCTGCGCGCCGTCGACACCAGCGACGAGCTCGCGGTGATCGCGCCGCGCGAAGGTGCCCAGCTGCGCGTGACCGCGCCGGCCTACCGGCTGGCGGACGCCACGCCGCTGACCCGGCGCTGCGGCGGCGAGACCTCGCCCCGGCTCCAGCTGCTCGAGCTGACCCCGCGGGTCGGCGCGAGCTTCGATCCGGCGACCGCCGGCGAGCGCGCGCTGGCGCTGCTCGACGTCGAGGCCGGCAACCTGGCGTGGACCAGCCGCAAGACGACCGGCCTGCACGGCGCGCGCGCCGCGGCCGCGCCGGTGTGCCGCGGCGGCCACTACCTCGTGCCGCTCGACGTGGTCGACAGCGCCGGCAAGCCGGCGTCGGTGATGTGGATCGTCGACGCCGAGACCGGCAAGACCACGGCGGTGCTGGCGTTCGACGCCGAGCTCGGCGCCGCGATGGCGGACCTCGCGGCCGATCAGATCGATGACGATCGCCTGGTCGGCGTCGGCCGCAAGGGCGTGTTCGAGCTGACCTGGCGCAAGCCCGGGGCCGGCGTCCACGACGCGCGCCGCGAGCTCGAGGCCGTGCTCGGACCGCTGCCATGACCGACGCCGCCACCACCGAGCCGGTCGCCGCGCTGTCGCTCGACCGCAGGACCCGCGCCGCGCGGATCATGGAGATCCTCGATCACTACTATCCGAAGGTCGAGATGCCGCTCGACCACGGCGACGCGTTCCAGCTGCTGGTCGCGGTGATCCTGTCGGCGCAGTGCACCGACGCCCGGGTCAACCTCGTGACCCCGGCGCTGTTCGCGCGCGCGCCCGACGCCGCGACCATGGCCCAGCTGCACCCCCGCCAGATCCTGCCGATCATCCGGACCTGCGGCCTGGCGCCGGGCAAGGCCAAGGCGCTGGCCAAGATGAGCCGGATCCTCATCGAGCAGCACGGCGGCCAGGTCCCGGCCGACATGGACGCGCTCGAGGAGCTGCCCGGCGTCGGCCACAAGACCGCGAGCGTGGTCATGGTCCAGGCGTTCGACGTGCCGGCGTTCCCGGTCGACACCCACATCCACCGGCTGGCCGGGCGCTGGCAGCTGTCGCGCGCGCGGACCGTCGAGGAGGTCGAGAAGGACCTCAAGGCGGTGTTTCCGCGCGCACGGTGGTCGACCCTGCACCTGCAGATCATCTACTTCGGCCGGCAGTACTGCACCGCGCGCCAGCACGAGCCGTCGGCGTGCCCGATCTGCAGCTGGGCGATGTCGAAGGCCCGCGCCGAGGCCGAGCGCCGCCAGGGCGTGAGCAAGCCGGTGCGCCCCAAGCCGGTCAAGGTCGCCAAGCCGAGCAAGGTCCCCAAGCCTGGCAAGCCGACCAAGCCCGCCAGGCCGAAGCCCAAGCGAGCGTGAGGTGATTCCGACGGTGCTGCGATCTGCACCCGCCGCTGTGCCCGTCGGTTCACGCCGGGGTCGGGCGCGCGCGCCGTCCCGCTGGCTTACACCGCCCTACCCATCGGCATGCCGGCTGCACATCGCGCCCGCACCGGATCGATCGCGCCCGCCATGACGCCGCACCCAGAACCTCGCCCCGCCCTGCCGTGGCCGTACATCGCGATCCTGCTCGCCGAGATCTGCATCCTCGGCCGGTTCGTCGCGACCTCGCACGGCCGGCCGCCGCGGTTCTACGAGGTCGGCTGGGCGGGCGTCGGCTCGATGTTCGTGATGCAGCTGTACTCGATCCGCCGCCGGGTCCGCGCGCTGCATGCCCTCGGCTCGCTGCGCGCGTGGCTCGACCTCCACGTGTTCCTCGGCCTGCAGAGCTTCATCTTCGTCGCCTATCACAGCGTCGGCGTGTCGCCCCAGGTCACGCTCGCCGCCGTCAACTTCGCGCTGGTCACCACGATCGTCGCGACCGGGCTGTTCGGCCGGTTCATCTACAACCTGATCCCGCGCGCCCGCGCCGAGGACGCCCTCGCCTACGCCGAGCTCGGCGCCACCGTGCTGCGCGGCATGTCGCCGCCGGCCGCGCTGCGCCGCGAGTGCCGCGGCGTGGTCGATCTGATCGGCCTCGATCTGCTGCGCCGCCGCCTGCTCCGCCAGCTGCTGCGCGACCCCGCGGTCACGCCGATCCACGCGCGCGCCGCGCGGCGCTCGATGCTGCTGGCGTCGCGGATCTCGGCGCTCGAGATCGCGGAGCGCTGGTGCTCGCGCTGGATCCTGCTCCACCGCCCGCTCGCGTTCCTCCTGCTCGGCATCACCGCGCTGCACGTGCTCGCCCACTTCGCGTATGCGGTCTGAGCTCGCGGCGCTCGCCGCGATCCTGGTCTCGCCGCCGGCCCGCGCCGAGCTGCGCGTGCTGATCGCCGCCGACAGCTACCTCGCGACCACGCCGGGTTACTCGACCGACAGCGCCGCGGACACCGCGCTGGCCGCGCACGTCGAGGCCCGCAGCCCCGAGCGCGACCTGATCTTCGACGGCGTCGATCGCGAGTCGCTGATCCACGGCGCGCCGCGCCGCGAGCTGCACGAGCTGGCCTACGTCGAGCGCGGCGTCGCCGGTCTCGAGCTGACCCTCGGCCGGTTCCGCGTGCCCGGCGGGTTCTGGCTGATCGCCGACGGCGGCGGCGCCGCGCTGCGCGCCGGCGACTTCACCGCCGGGGTCTACGGCGGCTCGCGCGCGTTCACCAACGGCCGGGCGGACACCTTGCTCACCGCCCACCCCGCGCCGCTGCCGCTGGCCGGCGCCGCGATCACCCACCGCGGCGAGCTGCAGGCCGCGCTGTCGTACACCTACACCGCCGACCGCGTCGTGCTGCCGCGCGGCAACGGCCTGGCGTCGACCCGCCGCACGCCCGAGCAGTTCCTCGACGCCGAGCTGGCGACCGCGATCGGCGAGCACGGATTCCTGACGTTCGGCGCCAGCGCCGGCAGCCGCTATCTCGTGACCTATCCCAGCGTCGCGCAGGTCACCGCCGACCCGACGCTCGACAACGTCTGGTTCGGCTCGCAGGCCGCGTACGCCATGCTCGACTGGAAGCTCGAGGCCTGGCGGCTCGATCTCACCGCCGCCGCGCTGCGCACCAAGCTCGGCCAGGAGGCGTCGATGGCGCTCGACACCGAGACCCTCGCCGCGATCGACGGCTCGTTCGTCGAGGCCACCGCGCGCGCCGCCTATCGCCCCGATCGCACGCTGCGGCTCGACGGCCGCTACCGGCTGCGCGCGTGGGCCGACGGCGGCACCGCGCACCGCGCCCAGCTCGACGGCGAGTGGCGCCGCGGCGAGCTCGCCGTGCAGGCCCGGGTCGGCGTCGATGTCCACCGCGGCCGCGACCCCGCGCCCGGCCTGGTCGACAGCGCCAGCGTGTTCTACCAGGCGAGCCTCGGCCGCAAGACCGGCTCCAGCGAGCTCGCGGTCGGCGCCGCCGCGGTCTCGTCGATC
>DASWOO010001002.1:0-3631 GCA_036404335.1 Kofleriaceae bacterium | reverse complement strand
GGCGATCCGGTCGGAGCGCGACGCCGAGCCGGTCTTGATCTGGCCGGCGTTGGTCGCGACCGCGAGGTCGGCGATGAACGCGTCCTCGGACTCGCCCGAGCGGTGCGAGATGATCGCGGTGTAGCGCGCGTGCTGCGCCATGCGCACGGCCTCGAGCGTCTCGGTCAGGCTGCCGACCTGGTTGACCTTGACCAGGATCGAGTTGGCGGTGCCTTCCTTGATGCCGCGCGCCAGGCGGGCGGTCTGGGTGACGAACAGGTCGTCGCCGACGATCTGGACCTTGTTGCCGACCTTGTCGGTCAGGAGCTTCCAGCCGGCCCAGTCGTCCTCGGCGAGGCCGTCCTCGATCGACACCAGCGGGTACTTGGCGGTCCAGCTCGAATACAGCTCGACCATCTCGGCGGAGCTGCGCTCCTTGCCCTCGTACTTGTACGTCTGCTTGGCCTTGTCGAAGAACTCAGACGCGGCGCAGTCGAGCGCGAGGAAGATCTGCTCGCCCGCCTTGTAGCCGGCCTTGGCGATCGCCTCGAGCACGATGCTGATCGCCTCGTCGGCGCTGTCGAGGCTCGGCGCGAAGCCGCCCTCGTCGCCGACGTTGGTCGCCTTGCCGCGCGACTACAGCAGCTTCTTCAGGTGGTGGAACGTCTCGACGCCGGCGCGCAGCGCGTCCTCGAACCGGTCGAAGCCGGCGGGCGCGATCATGAACTCCTGGATGTCGAGGTTGTTGTCGGCGTGCGCGCCGCCGTTGATGATGTTCATCAGCGGCACCGGCAAGGTCACCGCGTTGACGCCGCCCAGGTAGCGGTACAGCGGCAGGTCGTGCGCCAGGGCCGCGGCCCGCGCGGTCGCCATCGACACCGCGAGGATCGCGTTGGCGCCGAGGTGGGTCTTGAGCGGCGTGCCGTCGAGCGAGATCAGCGCGGCGTCGACCCCGGCCTGATCCGTCGCGTCCATCCCGATCACGGTGGGCGCGATCACGTCGCGGACGTGATCGACCGCCTTCTGCACGCCCTTGCCGAGATAGCGACTGGCGTCACCATCGCGTAGCTCGAGCGCTTCGTGCTCGCCGGTCGACGCGCCGGATGGAACGATCGCGCGCCCTAACGCGCCACTCTCGAGTCCTACCTCGGCCTCGATGGTGGGATTGCCACGGGAATCCAGAACTTCACGAGCATGCAGCCAGACGATCTCCGTCATGGCGGCGGATACTACGCGAAGCATCGACCGTGATACACCCCCGTGTACACGGATAGACACGAGGTATCGATGACGCGGACGATCGGAGTCGCGCTGTTGGGGCTGGGGAATGTCGGCGGCGGAGTGGTGAAGTTGCTCGAGGAGAACGCCGCGGCGATCGCCGGGCGCCTGGGTGCCCAGCTCGAGGTCCGCACGATCGCCGTGCGCGACCTCGCCAAGGCCAAGCGCGTCGTCGAGGTCGACCGCAAGCTGCTCACCACCGACGTCGAGGCCGCGATCTCGCGCTCCGATGTCGAGATCGTATGCGAGCTGATCGGCGGCACGACCCTGGCCCGCAGCCTGACGCTCGCGGCGATCGCCGCGGGCAAGCACGTGGTCACCGCCAACAAGGCGCTGCTCGCCGAGCACGGCGAGGAGATCTTCGGCGCCGCCGAGCAGGCCGGCGTCGATGTGTACTACGAGGCCGCGGTGTGCGGCGGTGTGCCGATCATCCGCGTGCTGCGCGAGGGCCTGGCGTCCGACCGCGTGGAGGAGCTGCACGGCATCGTCAACGGCACGTCGAACTACATCCTGTCGACGATGTCGGCGACGCGCGGCGACTTCGCCGCGATCCTGCGCGACGCCCAGGCGCTGGGCTACGCCGAGGCCGATCCGACGCTCGACGTCGGCGGCGGCGACGCCGCACACAAGCTGGCGATCCTGGTCAACCTGGCGTTCGGCACGCACGTCGACGTGGCGGCGATCCCGACCTACGGCATCGACATCCTCGAGCCGATCGACCTCGATTACGCCGACAAGTGGGGCTACGTGATCAAGCCCCTGGTGATCGCCCGCGGCCACGGCGAGCCGGACACCGGGCCGATCGAGGCGCGCGTCCACCCGGCGCTGGTCCCGGCGAGCTGGCTGCTCGCCGACGTCGGCGGCGCCAAGAACGCGCTGTACGTGCAGAGCTACGCGCTCGGGCCGTCGCTGTACTACGGCGCCGGCGCCGGCATGCTGCCGACGGCGATGTCGGTGGTGTCGGACATGATCGAGGTCGGCCGCAACATGTTCGCCCGGGTCGCCGGCGCGCCGGCCCCGACCCGGCCTCGCCCGGTGCGGCCGCGGCCGCTGGTCGCGATCGACGACATCCGCACGCGCTACTACCTGCGGTTCGGTGTGCGCGACGAGGCCGGCGTGCTCGGCCGGCTGATGACGATCCTCGGCGATCACCACGTCTCGGTCGCGCAGCTCGCGCAGGAGAGCCGGGTCGGCGACGCCGAGCTGGTCTGGGTCGTGGTCCTGACCCACGTCGCGACCGAGCGCGATGTCCGCGCCGCGCTCGCCGAGATCGACGCGCTCGAGGTCGTGGGCACGCCGACCCGGCTGATCCGGATCGCGGGCGACGCGGCCGCGGCGGGCAGCACCCGGGCCGGCCGGCTGACATGACGGCCGAGCTGGCCAGCGGCCGGATGCGCCACGAGATCCGCGTGATCTTCGGCGACACCGATCAGATGGGCGTCGTGTACTACGCCAACTACCTGCGCTACTTCGAGAGCGCGCGGGCGGGCTACTGGCGGGGCCTGGGCAAGAGCTACAAGGATCTCGAGGCGTGGAACGTCGCGCTGCCGGTGATCGAGGCCCACTGCAACTACAAGCGGCCGTCGCACTACGAAGATCTGCTCGAGGTCCAGACCTGGATCAGCGAGCTGCGCGGGGCCTCGCTGCGGTTCTCGTACCGGATCTTCCGGGGCGAGACCCTGCTCGCCGACGGCAGCACCCGCCACGCGGTGACCGGCGCTGACGGCCGGCCGCGTGCGCTGCCGCCCGCCCTGCGCGACGCCATCCCGCCGATCTCCTGACCCGCTCGCGCGGCGTTGCTTCGCGAGCTGGGGCGGCGGTACACCTCCCGGATGCAAGACCGCAACCTCGCTCTGGAAGTCGTGCGAATCACGGAGGCCGCGGCGCTCGCGTCGGCGCGCCTGATGGGCCGCGGCGATCGCAAGCTGGCCGATCACGTGGCGGTCGAGGCGATGCGCCGCGCGTTCGACGCGATGGACATCCGCGGGACGGTCGTGATCGGCGAGGGCGAGCGCGACGAGGCGCCGATGCTGTTCATCGGCGAGACGGTCGGCGCCGGCTGGCACGCGAGCGAGAGCGACTCGCCCAAGGTCGACATCGCGGTCGACCCGCTCGAGGGCACGAACCTGTGCGCGACCGGCGAGCCCGACGCGATCAGCGTGATCGCGATCGCGGCCGACGGCCAGTTCCTGAACGCGCCCGACACGTCGCCGTCGCCGATCAGCCGGATGCGCGCGCCGGCCTGGCGGACCTCGGCGATCAGATCTTCGGGCCGGTCGCGGGCCAGGATGACCGCGGTGCAGTCCTGGACCCGCTTGCCCTTGGCCTTGGCGATGCGCTCGAGGTTCCAGGTCGGCGACTCGCGCAGGTCGAT
>DASWOO010001001.1:0-9964 GCA_036404335.1 Kofleriaceae bacterium | reverse complement strand
GCTTCAATGGGGCCGTCGGTGATCACCGACGGAGTGACGTCGGACGAGCGCAGGCCGTATGTTGAGGACATGGCTTCAATGGGGCCGTCGGTGATCACTGACGGAGTGTCGCCGTGGAGCATGCGGTCCGCGTCGTCGGCTGCCAAGCTTCAATGGGGCCGTCGGTGATCACCGACGGAGTGAGCGGATCCACCTGCACGACATCGCGGGCGTGATCCTGCTTCAATGGGGCCGTCGGTGATCACCGACGGAGTGGGATCACCGAGGTGGAATGTACCTCGGTGCCGAACGCGGCTTCAATGGGGCCGTCGGTGATCACCGACGGAGTGAGTTGAGCAGAATTAGCAAGTCATTGCAAGATGTTACGGCATGGATTGCGAGCGAGCGGTGCGATTGGCTGAACAGTGCACGAGGATCGGAGGTGGCGGCGCAAGATTGCGAGAAGATCTCCATGGTTAGATAGATCGAGCGGCGACCCGAGGCGGAGGTGCAAGGGGCCGCTCGAGTCGCCGTTCGATAAGTTGCCTATTCGGTTGTCAAGGAGCAAGGGGCTGGGCGGACGGGCGGGGCGGGTCAGATGACGATGACGGTGCGCTCGGGGGCGAGGTGGGGGCGGCCGAGGGCGGTGACGCAGGTGGAGGCGCGGCCCTCGACGGGGCCGAGATCGAAGAGCAGGATCTGATCTTCCTTGTGATCGATCAAGACGTGAAGGGCGGCGACGAGCGTGATGCGGACCTGGTCGGAGAGATCGCAGCGAAAGACGGAGTACTGGATGTGGTCGCCGAAGCCACGGAGGGTACGGAACACGGCTGTGCGGCGATCGTCGTCGCTGATGTCGTAGGTGACAATGAAGCGATTGCGCATGTGGGCTACGGTTTTTGCGGATTACCTGGTTGCGAACGGCGGATAATCGGCGATCTCACCGCCGAGGAAGCGGGCGAGCAGGCGGACCTGGACCTCGAGGGTGCGGCGATAGCTGATGCGATAATTGAAGATCGGGTGGGTGACCTCTTCGTCGAGACGGCGCTCGTAGGCGCGGATCAGCTTGGCGCGGCCGGCTGAGGTGAGGCTGACGGCGCCGCCGCGGCGGACGAAGTCGCCGGGCTTGATCGCGCCCGTGTTGACGGCCGATAGCACCATGGAATCGACGATCAGCGGCCGGAACTCCTCCATGACGTCGAGCGCGAGGGCGGGGCGGCCGTAGCGCGGTTGGTGGTAGAAGCCGAGATACGGGTCGAAGCCGACGGCTTGCAAGATGATCGTCAGCTCCTTGGCGAGCAGGGCGTAGCCGAGCGACAGCATGGCGTTGATGGGGTCGCGGGGTGGTCGGCGATTGCGGCCATCGAAATCGAAATCCAGATCGCCGCGGCCGGCATCGGGCGGATGGAGCAGCGTGGCGTAGGCATCGAAGTAGATGCGCGCGGCGGTGCCTTCGACGCCCAGCAGGGAATCGAGCTGAGGCGCCTGGACCGCCCGGGTCATCTGCTGCTTGAGTCGATCGAGCGCGTGGGCTGGCGGGGCGTCGGCGTTGCGGCGGATCAAGGTCCGGCAATTGCGAATCTTGATCTCGACCAGGCGGCGTGCGAGCACGAGCGCGCGCGCGGGGTCGCCGGCGGCAGCGAACTGACGGCATCGTAGCTCGATATTCTTGTGGTCGTGGCCGCGAGTCATCGCATAGAACCAGCCTCCCGAAGATAGATATGTGATCGGCACGCCCTGCTGACACAGGTCCTGGATCGCTTGCGTGGTGACCTGGACCGCGCCGAACACGGCGACGTGCGAGGTGTCGGCGATCCGCACGGTCTGCTTGTCGCCGTCGCGGGTCTGGACCACGAGCTCGGCACCCGACCGCCCGACCTTGGCGCCGGGCGACTGGACATAGAGCGGCAAGGCGTCGTCACGGGCCGGGACGAGCCGGCGGACCCGGTCGCCGTCCTCGGCGCCGCGCAGCAGGTTGGTCTCGTCGGGCAGGCAGATGCCGACCAGCGAGCAGCGCGGACACTTGGGGCTGTCGACCAGCGGTGGCGGTGGCTCGGCACGCTCGGCGGCGTCGCGTAGCTCGGCGAGCAAAGCGAGAGTGCGTGTTCGCAGGCCAGCGTCGAGCACGACCTCGATCCGCTGCCTGGAGCGCACGAAGTACAGAACGCCATGCTCGACCTGATAGCCGTTCTCCTCCAGGATCAGGGCCTGTGCGCACAGCTGGACGCGCTCGGGCTCCCAGGCTTGCTCGTCGATGTCCGGGGCGCGGCCGCGCTTGTAGTCCACCGGTGTGACCCGGTTGCCGTCGACCTCGATCAGGTCCATGCGCGCGATCAAGCCGATGCTGGGCCCCGAGAGCAGCACCGAGCGGGCGTGGATGATCTCGTCCGCTGCCGCGTCGACCTCCGGAGCTGGGTCCGGTAGCCGGCCGGTCTCGACGTTTACGTTGCGATGCTGGAACTGGCCGTCGATGGTATCCGCGTTGTTGGCGAAGTCGCCCTGCACCCACTCGAGATACGCGAGCCGCGGGCAATAGGTGTATTCATTGAGCATCCGGGCCGGGACCAGCTCCGGCGAGTAGCGGGGGGGTGTCATGTCATCCAGCGAATCTCGCCATCGGCGGTGAAGAGCAGCCCGGCGCGCGCCGCGCCGAGCGAGCGCGCATATCCGCAGACCTGGTCCCGGTAGGCAGTCCAGACCGCAGCCGGGAGCGCAGCCGGTAGATCGGTCTTGAAGTCGATGACGGTCAGGTACTCGCCGTCATCGGCGACGAGATCGATGTAGCCGGCGAATAGCTGCTCGCCGTGGCCACCGGCGATCGGATACTCGAGGCGAAACCGGCCGGGCTCGAGCCAGCCGAGCGCTGCGATCGCTCGCTCGACATCGGCGACGGCCTCGGCGCGGTGGCCGTCGAGGCCGGAGCGCGCCGCGGCGAGCTCGACCGCGCGCGCACTCGACTCGCCGTGCAGCAGCACGCGGCCGATCGCGACATGAACTGCCTGGCCGAACGCGGTGCCGTGCCGGCCCGGCGCGCCCCACCGAGAATGGGCGTGCGCATAGCCGCGCGGCGCCAGGCGCGGATACCCCGCGAGCGTGGCGGTGGCGTGCCACGACGCGGCGAGGTCGAGATCGCGGGTCGTCGAACGCGCCGGCTCCGGCGACGCGGGCGCGGCGGCCGAATACCACGGCGCGTGGGACGAGGCCGCATGGGGGGCGACCTCGTGGACCAGGTTGCCGTCGGTGCGCGGGCCGAGCAGGTCGTGATGGATCTGACCGACCTTGCCCGTCGCGAGGCGCGGGATGATCAAGAGATCTCGCGCGCGGGTCGCCGCGACATAGACCAGGCGTTTGCGCTCGGCGTTGCGATACGTATGCTCTCGCTCGGCGAGCTCGCGGCCATGCGGCTCGCGCCATGCCAGGCCATCGAGCCGCAGCTCCCAGGCCGTGCCGTCCGCGGCGACCGTCCACACTTCGTGGCGTGCCGTGTCTTGCCACACCGCGCGCGCGTCCCACAGCACGACCACCGGAAACTCGAGGCCCTTCGCCTGGTGAACGGTCAGCGCGCGCACGGCATCGCCGGTGACCGGCAGCGGGCGGTCGAGCTGGATCGGCGCGGCGACCCAGCGCCGCAGGGCCTCGACCGCGGTATCGAAGTCGGCGCCGTCGAGCGCGCGCAGCTCGAGCTGATGACAGAGCTCGTACAACCCGCGCAGTCGCTGATGGCCATTAGGTCGGAGCGCGACCACGCGGCCGAGCGCGGTGTCCTCGATCAACGCGCGCGCGGTGACCCCGGGCGGCCGCTCGAACCGCCGGTCCCGCAGCGCGCGGAGGATGCCGCGGGCGCGGGCGAGCCGGTCATCGGGCTTGCCGGGATCGGCGCGCGCCAGATCGCCGAGATCGAGGGCAAAGAACGGCGGTTGCAGCAGCGCGGTCATCGCCACGCCGTCGTCGAGGTCGGCGATCGCGCACAGCCCGAGCAAGAATCGGCGATGCAGGTCGTCGGCGAGGAACAGCGTGCCACCGCGCGCGGCGTACGGGATGCCATCGCGATCGAACGCGGCGAATAGCAGCGACAGGTTCGTGGTGGTGAGCGCCAGCACGCCGATGTCGCCGTAGCGGACCGCGCGGCGTCCACCCGTGAGCGGGTCGCAGATCCGGACATTGCTGGTGTGGACGAGCCAGCGCAGATAACGCGCCATCGCGTCGGCCTCGAGCTGGCGCGCGGCGTCGGCCGAGTCGTCGTCGCCCGGTCCCAGCGAGATCGCGTGGACGGCGGGAGCCTCGCCATCCGCACGGCCGCGAGCGAGCGGTTGATAGCCGACCTCGCCGGTCACGGACGAGAACCGCGCGCCGGCTCCCATGATCACGGCGAACCGCTGGTTGATCCAGTCGACGAGCGCCGGCGTGCTGCGCCACGACGCAGTGAGCGGCAGCGGGACGTGGGGTCCGGCCGTCACGCTGGTTCGCAGAGCGTCGTAGGTCGCGATATCGGCGCGCCGGAAGCGATAGATCGACTGCTTGGGATCGCCGACCAGCGTCAGCTTGCCGGGGGCGAGCTGGTCGGGCTGATCGGGTGCGGCACACAGCAGGCGGATCAGCTCGGCCTGCACCGGATCGGTGTCCTGCAGCTCGTCGACGAGCAGGTGATCGTACAGCCCCTGGCAGTGCGCGCGGATCTCCGGATCGTCGCGCAGCAGATCGCGTAGCCGGAGCAACAGATCGAGGTGATCGACGGCGCGACGCTCCGCCTTGACCTGATCGTAGACGTGCAGCACGACAGAACGCAGGCGGGCCAGGCGGATCGCGAGCCAGCGGCGCAGCGGCGCGAGCAGGTCGTCGGCCAGAGCTCCGACGCGCACGGGTGTCTGTCGCTCGTCACCATCGAGCGCCTTCCAGATCTCCCAGCCGGCGTTGTCGCCGGCGAAGTCACGCTTCTTGGTGAGCTTGGGGCGCTGGAGTCGCGGCGCGAGCTCGCCGTGGATCGTCGCCGGATCCTCGTGATGCATGAACCGGGCGACGGCCGCGCCAAGCTCGCGCAGCCAGCGCGCGCCGGGCGAGCTCGCAGCCAGCGGTGCGACGAGCGCGAGATATTCATCCGCGACGCGCAGGAATGTCTCGCGATCAAACACCGGCGCCGGCGGCTCCGCGAGCTCGACATCGCGATGGATCGCAAACGCGGCGATCAGGCTGTCGAGGCCGTGACAGGTGTGGTGCTCGGCGTCGCGCGACCGCCGCCGCAACCCGGCGCGCTCGATCGCGAGGAGGGTCAAGGTCGCCTCGTCGGCCAGCAGGCCGGTGTCGGCCGCGTTCAGGAGCGCATCCACGCACGCGCGATGCAGGATCGCCTCCTCGTCCTCGAGCTCGTAATACGGATCCATGCGCAGCTGCGCCGGCCACTTGCGGAGCAGGTGATCGGCAAAGCCGTGGATGGTCGCGAGCTGCGCGGTATCGAGCCCGGTCAGCGCGGCGTGCAGGTCACGGGCTCGCCGCGGCCCGGCATCGGCGAGCTCCTCGAGCAAGCGGTGGCGCGTGCGGACCCGCAGCTCGCCGGCGGCCTTACGGGTGAACGTGATCGCGGCGATCCTGTCGATCGAGATCGCCGGTAGCTCGCCGTGTGGCGCGACCAGCTCGACCAGGCGGTCGACCAGCACGCGGGTCTTGCCGGTGCCCGCCGAGGCGTCGATCAGCACGTTGCGTGCGCGCTCGATGATCGCTGCCGAGCGGGTCATGCCATCAGGCTCCGCAGCGCGGCCGCCGCGCCGCGCGCCGGGTTCGGGTCCGCACCCTCGCAGGCCGGCGCGAACGCGCAGGAGGTGCAGCGCTTGCTGTCCGCGGTCCGGACGAAGTTGTGCTCGCGCAGCAGCCCGGCGGCGACGTCGAACCAGCGCTGGGCGGCGAGCTCGCCCGGGGCAAACCCGCGCCGCCGATCGCTCGCGCGGTGATCGACATAGGTATACGCGCACGCGACGGTGTCGGGGACTTGCCAGGCCGCGGCGTGCTGTCGCGTCGCGGCGACGTACACCGCGAGCTGGATGTCATCCGCCGGCGTGGGCTTGCTCGGCCGCCGCCCGGTCTTCAGGTCGCGGACATGCGTGACCCCGCCAGCGACGTCGATGCGATCGATCCGGCCGTGGACGTGCAGCGCGCCGGCCGCGGTCTCGATCACGACCTCGTCGAAGCGGCGCTCGGCGTCGACCCATCGCCGCGGCGACGGCTCGGCCCAGTCGTCGCTCAGGTAGGTATGCAGATCGCGGCGCAGCCGGTGGCGCTCGGCGTCGACCGCGGCCTGGCCGCGCAGGCGGTACGTGGCGAGCAGGTCGTCGAGCGCGGCGTCGGCGAGGCGCTCGCCGTAGGCCTGCCAGTGCGCGAGGTCCTGGTCCCGCGCGGAGAATGCCGCGCCATGGGCGTGCAAGAACTGCCGCACCACGTCGTGGAGCAACGTGCCGTACGCCACCGGCGCGAGCCGGTCGTCGTCGGGCGGTTCGGCGCGTGGCCGGTGGCGAAGGATGCGTTCGAGCAGAAATCGATGCGGGCAGCTGAGCAGCTCGCGCAGCTCGGTCGCCGCGATCGGATGCTGCGGATCGCAGCCGGGGACCCGCGCGGTCAGCGCCGCGTCGCCCAGCTCGCCGGTGCCGGCGACCGCGTTGACCCGAGCGGGCGCGATCACGTCGACGGCGATCCACGCGCTCGGCAGCTCGCGATCCCCTCGCGCGACCCGGTCGAGCCAGCACGCGACCGACCTCGGCGGGCGATCGCGCGCCGGGACCCGCAGATCCTGCGCGAGGTCGCGCGCCGTCGGGATCCCGGGGCGGCGGCCGAGCGCGGCGGCGAGGTCGAGGAACAGCCCGGCGGGCTCGCGCTCGCCGCCTGGGCCCTCGGTCCGGGCAGCGGACAACGCGAGCGTCTGGCCGGCGCCGCGAATGACCTCGTCGAGCGCGTGCAGCCGCATCGCCGCGAAGTCGGCGTCGCTCGCGATCGAGGGCAGGCGACGCCGCAGCTCCGGCGGGAGCAGCGGATCGCCGCGCAGCGTGCCGGGATAGACGCTCTCGACCAGGCCGAGCACGCGCACCGCGGTGAACCGCAGGCCGGCGGCGCCTTGCACCGTGCCGACGTAGATCGCCGGCTCGCCGTAGCGGCCGGAGTCGAACCGCAGCGCGCCGAGCGCGTCGTCGATCACGGCGAGGGCGTCGTGGCCGACGAGGTCGTCGGTGACCCCGCCGCGGATCAGTCGCGCCAGCGCATCGTCGAGCGCGGCCATGACGGTCACGAGCTGACGCGAGGCGTCGCGCCGCTGGCTGGCCTGGATCGCGCGCCACAGCGAGGCGATCGAGGCGTCCGCGGCGGCCGCGAACCCGCGCACCACGCGGCGGAGCCGGGCGCCCGCAGCGATGGTCACCGCCGGCCGACCCGACGCGAGGTAGACCGGCGTCCGCGTCGGCCAGGGCAGGGCGGCGATCCGATCGGCGACCAGGGTCGCCAGCGGCTCGGGCGACGGCGCGAGCACCGCGATGTCCTGCATCGGGGTGCCGCGCGAGACCTGCTCGGCGACCCAGCGCGCCGCGGCCTCGAGCTCGTCGTCGGTGCCGGCGTGGAGCTCGAGCGATACCGAGCCGTCGGGGCCGGGACCGCGCGGGCGCGTCGGCGTGAACAGGTGGGCGGCGAGCAGGTCGAGCTCGCGCGGCCCGGAGGGCTCGGGGCGCTCGGCGGCCATCGCCTCGGCGACCGCCGCGGCGTCCGGGCCGAAGTGCGCCTGCAGGCGCGCGAGCGACGACGCGGTCGCGCGCCGACCGAGGACCACGCCCAGGGTCAGCCGCGGGAGCGCCATGATCAGCCGCGCATCCGCGGCCCGGGCGTGGCTCGCGGCGAGGGCGAGCACCGGCCCGGCGAACGGCCACGTGTATCGGGCCGCTTCGTGCTCGGCGCGCGGCACGGTCCACGAGGCGCCCGCGTCGGCGTCGAGCCAGCGCCACAGCGCGGCGAGGTCAGCGGCGCGCGGGTCGCTCAGCGCGTCGAGGTCCTCGGGGCGCAGCGCCGCGGCCTCGAGCTGCTCGATCGTCGCCGCGATCGCCAGGTCCCAGCCTGGCGACCGCAGCTCCTCGGCGCGATAGCTCGCGAGCACCGGCCGGCGGCGTCGCAGCGCGCGGACCCGCAAGGGCCGGCGCGGTGCTTCGTCGACGTCGGGGGGCACGCCCGCGGCCTCGAGCATGGCGCGGGCGGCGGCCGCCGGCGTCATGAACCGCGTGCCCGCCAGCGCGCGCGGGGCCCGGTCGAGCAGGGCAACTCGTAAGGCGTGCGCGTGGGCTTCGCTCGGCACCAGCGCGGTGCGCTCTGCCAGCCGGCCGCCGGCGTCGAGCGCGGCAATTGCGTCGGCCCACTGGGCCAGGCTCCGGATCGCGACGACCTTCACGCAGACGAGGCGCTGGCCGCGCTACGGATCAGACAAAAGAATCGCGCGCTACTTCACCGCGACTGGCGCGGTCTTGAGATCCGGCGTCGGCGAGGCGCCGTAGCCCCAGCAGCGCACGCTGCCGTCGGTCTTCGTGGCGCACGACGGGCCGCCGGTCGAGACGGTGCGCCAGTCGGTGGCGGTGCCGAGCTGGGTCGGGGCGAGCGCGCGGATCGAGTTGCCGGGGGGGTCGAGCGCGACCGGGCGGCCGTCGCCGAGCACGTCGTCGTTGTCCCAGCACCACAGGGTGCCGTCGGTCTTGACGCCGCAGCGCTCGACGCCGAGCGCGATCGACTGCCAGCGGGTGTCGCTGCCGACCTGGATCGGCGTGGCGAGGGTCTGCGGACCGGACGCGTCGTTCACCGAGCCCCAGCACCAGAGGGTGCCGCCGGTCTTGACGCCGCACAGCTCGAGGCCGCCGAGCGCGTCCTGCGCCAGGGCGATCGAGTCCCAGTCGGCGGCGGTGCCGACCTGGGTCGGCGCGGTGTCCATGCCGGAGGCGTCCGTCGGCTGGTCGGCGCCCCAGCACCACAGGGTGCGATCGGCGCGGATCGCGCACGTGGTGCCGGAGATGGCCGCGACGTGGCGCCAGCTGCCGGCGATCGGCGTTGTGGGCGGCGCGGTGACCGGCGACCCTCCGGACGTGCCGTTGCCGAGCTCGCCGGAGGTGTTCACCCCCCAGCAGAACAGCGCGCCGTCGCTGCGGATCGCGCAGGTGTGGCCGCCGGGCGCGAGCTCGGTCCATTCAGGGATGCGGCAGGTTGCGGCACGCCGGTCGGCGAAGCTGCGGCGTCAGCGCGGGTGCGGACAGATCGGGTTGCCAGAGATCGCGGGCAACACGAGGCATGCTTCGCCTGAGATGGCGAGCCCGGCGCCGATCAGCGGCAGCGAGGTATTGCTCAAGATAAGAAGGGCTTCACGACGCAGGACGAGCTTGGCGTTGGTCTTTTTCATGGCGAGGGGCTGGCGCAGCTGCTCTGGGCACCACAGGTTGCAATCACGTGCTCGGTACTGGGAATATGCCAGCGAGCGAGATCTCCCGAGAAGCCACGCGTGACGATGTCATTGCCATCCAGCTGGATCCCGACGAGCGCCGCGTCATGGGCCTGGAGCTGCCACAGCAATCGCCCAGTGGCGATATCCCAGAACCGCATCACGCCATCCGCGCCACCGGCGATCAGCAGCCGGCCGTCCGCGGACATCGTCGCGTCGGCCAGATACCCCGCATAGACCCGGAACGTTTGCAGCAGCCGCCCGTCGGACCCGTCCCACATCCGCAACACGCCATCGCCCGCGGTCGTGAGCAGGCGGTCATCGATCCAGCGCGCGGAGAACACGAAGCCGGCGTGGCCGTCGAGGTTCGTGACCAGCCGGGCGTGCTGGAGGTCGACCAGCGCCGGTGATGGGTGGGCGGCGAAATCGGACGGCATCGCGACCAGCCGCGTGCCGCGCGACCGCAGCGCGGACGCCCGCACCGGGAGCTGGATCGTCGCGGCGAGCGCTCCATCATGGTTGTAGATGCGCAGGCTGCCCCGCGCA